>JAOPVG010000403.1 GCA_025966255.1 Jatrophihabitans sp. | reverse complement strand
CTGGTGCCCGATTCATACTTCGCACTGATTTCCGAGGCCGACGACAGTGCCCGCTACCTCGCCGGTCCGGCAACTGTGGGGCCGTGGGCGACCGATCTCCAGCACGGCGGGCCCCCGAGTGCGCTCGCGGTGGCGGCCGCCGAAGCGGCGGTCCGGAAGGCGACCGGCCGCGATGATCTCCTCGCGCTGCGGTTGTCCGCGGACTTCGTCAGGGCGGTTCCCGTCGCCGAGATCGACCTCCGGTCGCGGATTGTCCGAAGTGCCCGAAGTGCCGCCCTGGCCGAGGTCGTGATCGCCGCGGGTGGGCGGGATTGCCTGCGCGTTCGGGTCTGGTTCGTGCGCGATTCCGACACGTCCACCATCGCGATGCCGCTGCCGGAGCCGGTCGTCGTGCCGAACGTGCCGGGCGGGATCGACTGGGACTTCGGCTACGGCGCCAGCCTTGAGTGGCGGTTTGTCCGTGGCCGAATGGGCGAGCCCGGAGCCGCGGCCGCGTGGGTGCGTCCGAGAATCCCGCTGCTGGACGGGTACGACCTGTCCGGTCTGTCCCGGGCTGCGCTCATCGCCGACTCGGCGAGCGGCATCTCCGCGGAGTTGGATTGGGCGGAGTGGTCATTCCTGAACGTCGACCTCGATCTGCACCTCGCCCGCCCGTTGATCGGCGAATGGGTGCTCATGGACGCGGTCACTCAGCTCGGGCCGCACGGTTCGGCGCTGGCCCGGTCGACCCTGTCCGACGTCCGCGGTGAGGTCGGACGCGGCCTGCAGACGCTCGTCCTGGCACCGAGAAGACAGTGATTCCTACTTAGTCGGTAGGATTGACGAAATGTCCCGCATCCTCGGCTTTCCGAACCCGGTGAACGAAGTGGCCGCCCGCACCGTGGCCGCCGGTGTCCTCGGCCTGAGCGTGCTCACCATCGTCCTGGCCACCACGGCGGGACACGGCTGGCTCTGGTTGTCCGTCGTCCTCGCCTACGGCTTTGTGGCCCGCGTCCTGACCGGGCCGAAGCTGAGTCCGCTCGGCCGGCTCGCCACGCGGGTCGTCGCGCCGCGTATCGGTCACGAGAAGCTCGTCGCCGGGCCGCCGAAGCGCTTCGCCCAGGCCATGGGCGCCGCGATGACGCTCACCGCCGTGGTGCTGCTCGTGCTCGGGTTCGACACGGCGACGCTGGTCTTTCTCGGACTCGTCGTCGTAGCGGCGACGCTGGAATCAGTGTTTGCGTACTGCATCGGCTGCAAGGTCTTCGCCGGCCTGATGCGCGCAGGTCTCATCCCCGATGAGACCTGCGCCGCGTGCGCCAACATCAACCTGCGCCCGCCGCAGGTGGCCACCGCCTCGAAGTGATCGCCCGGGCTTGCCCACGCCCGACTGACCCGCGCAGCGACGTCGCACAACCGGCTGCGGCAGACTGATCGCGTGAGTACGGAGGCCGAGACCGCCACCGAACGGCCCCCCGCCAAGGAGCGGTACGGCCTCGAGGTGGTCGCCGTGCTCGGCGTGTCCTTCGGGATGTCCGGGTTGTACTCGTTGCTGTCCTTCATCCGGGCCCAGATCACGATCAACAAGGGCCTCGGGTTCAGCAAGGTCCAGACAACGATCAACAAGCAGACCCAGAGCATCTACCAGTGGCTCGACATCCTCGATGCCCTCGCCGACATCCTGAACGGCATCCTCCCCGCCCTGCTCGTGATCGTCCTGCTGATGCGCTCCCCCGGCGGCCGCAGCCTGGGCATCGGCCTGGACCGGCTGCGCCTGCGTGAGATGGCGCAGGGCGCCGGCTTCGCCGCCCTCATCGGCATACCTGGGCTCGCGTTCGTGTACTTCGCCCGAAAGCTCGGCCTCAACGCCCAGCTCGTCGTCACCGACTTCCCCGACGTCTGGTACCGCATCCCGATCCTGTTGCTGGACGCGCTGCGCGACGGCGTGGCCGAGGAACTGGTCGTGTGCGCGTACCTGCTCACCCGGCTGCGCCAGCTCGGTTGGTCGAACTCCCGGGCGCTCGCGGCGGAGTCGCTGTTGCGCGGGTCGTACCACCTTTACCAGGGCTACGGCGGGTTCGTCGGCAACGCGATCATGGGCCTCGTCTTCGGCTGGTTCTTCCAGCGCAGCCGCCGCGTGTGGCCGCTCATCATCGCCCACTTCCTGCTCGACGCAACCAGCTTCATCGGCTACATCTACCTGCACGGTCACGTCAGCTGGATCTGATCCCGGACCTAATCCGGCTGACAGGCGCTGGACTCACTGGCAAGGTCGGGGACTGTGAGCCAACCCGAGATCGTCAACCCGGTGAGCGTCGACGACGCTGACCCCTGGGTGCGCACGTTCATGACCACCATGCTCGGCGACCCGCACCAGGACGAATTCCCGAAGCGCCTCGATCGCTGGGTCCGCTCCTGGGACCCGGACCGCACGTGGGGCGTTCGCGACCGCGGTCGCTGGGTGGGCACGCTCGCCACTGAGGAGCGCACGCTCACCGTCCCCGGAACCGGGACCACGACGAACGACATCCCGGCCGACGCGGTGACGGCGGTCACCGTCGCCGCAACCCATCGTCGCCGCGGGCTGCTCACCCGGATGCTCAGCGACTCGCTGCAAGCGGCGAAGGACCGCGGCGACGCGGTGAGCGTGCTACTCGCGGCCGAGTGGCCGATCTACGGTCGCTACGGCTACGCGCCCGCGACCATCACCGCCAACTACCGCTACCACCTGCGCCGGCCCGGGGCGAAGATCGCGCCGGGTGACCCGAGCCGCGTGCGCCAGGCCGAGCCCGACGAGCTCGGTGAGATCGCGCCGGCCGTCTTCGACGCCGCCCGCCGGTTGCGGGCGGGCCAGGTCGATCGCCGCAGTCCGTGGTGGGATCGGCGCCTTGCGCTCGACGGCTACGAAATGGTCAGCGACGCCCGGCTCAACTGGTTCGTCCACGACGGCCCGGACGGAGCCGACGGCCTGCTGTCCTGGAAGGTGAGTCGCGACTTCGAGCTCAACGGGCTGCTCGGTGCCGTCGAGGTCAGCGATCTCATCGCCGCCAACGACGAGGCGTACCAGGACTTCTGGGCCTATCTCGGCGGCATCGATGTGATCGACGAGATCGAGCTCCACGACCGCCCGGTCGACGAGCCGATCCGCTGGCTGCTGGGTGACGGCCGCGCGCTGCAGCAGACCGAGGCGGTCGACTTCCTCTGGGTGCGCCTGCTTGACGTGCCGGCCGCGCTGTCGGCCCGCGGGTATGCGATCGAGGGCCGCGTCGTGCTCGATGTCGTCGACCTGGACACCGGCAGCTATGGCGCCGGCCGCGTCGCGCTCACCGCGGGCGCGCACGGCACGAAGTGCGAGCCGACCGACGAACCGGCCGACCTGCAGATCTCCCAGCGCGCCCTCGCGTCGATCTACCTCGGTGGCCACCGGTTGCGGCAGCGGGACATCATGCGGGACGTCACGGAACTCACGCCGGGCGCCCGCGACCGAGTCGACGTCATGTTCGCGACGTCGCTCGCGCCGTGGACGCAGACCGGCTTCTGAACCGCTACTGCTGCCCCGACGGACCCTGGTAGGGCGGCTGCTGCGGGTACTGGTAGCCGGGCTGGCGCGGATACTCGGTCGCGGCCGGGAACTCGGTCGGCGGCGGCTGCGGGTAGCCGGCACCCGGCTGACTCGCCGGCGGCTGCGGGGCGCGGTGCGTCGCCGGCGGCGTCTCCGCCAACGGATCGGCCTCGTCGGCGTCGGCGTCGGGCATGCCGGCGCGGGCCTCCTTGGAGGCGGGATCGTCGTCGGACGCGCGCAGGTTCTGCGCCTCCGGCAGGACGGCCGCGGGCGGCACGTTCGAGTCGAACCAGCCCGCGGTGTCGATGGGCGGTCCGGCGTCGCCCCCTCCGCTGCTCTGCGCGGCGAGCCA
>JAOPVG010000361.1 GCA_025966255.1 Jatrophihabitans sp. | reverse complement strand
CTACTCGGACTGCTCACCGTGCCGCTGCTTCTCGTGCTGGCCACCGCTGCGCTGTGGCTCGGTCTGCGCGTCGCGTGACGGACGGGCCGGCCGGAGGAGCTGCACCGAGCCGAGCGGGCGGAACCCGGCGCCGAGCAGCGCCCGCAGACTGGCGGCGTTGCCCGGTGCCGACGCTGCAAGCACCATGTCGGTGCCGGCAACCACGTCGAGAGCTGACCGCAGTAACGTCCGGGCTTCGGTTCGACCGCGGCGGGTCGGCTCGATCTCGAAGCTGAGCTCGGGCAGGCCGGCGATGCCCCGCGAGATGGTGACCAAGTCTCGGCACGAAGGATCAACTGAACCGAACACCTGGACGTCGGTCCGGATCGCGCGGGCGAACTGCACGCGCGGGTGCTCGGCAAGGTCGGGTCGCGGCACGAGGTCACCGGCCGACCGAGCGCTGGGCGGATGTGCGGCGAGCAGCACGTCCAGGCTGTCGATCCATCCGTCGCGTCCGGCCAGGGCCGTGAGGACCTGCGGCGCGCACGCCCCGCCGTACCCGTCGACGCCGAGACGCTCGAGTGATTCATCGCTGACGTCATCGCCCACCGCAAGCACGGCGTGGCCGGTCAGGGCGATGACGGCCTCCACGTCGGGCCGCCACTGCGGCACTCGATGCCAGCCGCCATCGGCCGGGACGTGCTCACCGCGGGCCACGCCGGTCAGCAAGTCGGCGAGCGGAGTCACCCGGCGAGGTGGCTGACGTCGTTCACCAACCGCACCGAGGAGTTGCCGTCGGTGGAGTAGTCGACGATCGACACCGACGCCGTGTCGAGGTGGATGCGGAACAGCGCCGACGGCGGCGCGTCCAGGGCGAAGCGCACCAGCAGCTTGATCGGTGTCACATGGGTGACCACCACGACGGTGGAGTTCGGATGCTGGGCGATCACGGCTTCGCGGGCGCGCCGCACGCGTAGACCCACCGCGGTGAACGACTCCCCGCCCGGAGGCGCGGCATCCGGCGAGCCGCGCCACTTCGCGAACTCGTCCGGGTCGCTCGCCTGTGCCTCGGCGGCGGTCAAGCCCTCCCAGCGGCCGAAATCGGCTTCAGCGAAATCGTCGATCACTTCGACCTCGAGACCGAGCCGGACCGCGATCGCATCGGCCGTCTGCACCGCGCGCACCAGCGGTGAGCTGACGACGGCGGCAACGTCACCGAAGGACGGCGCGCGATGGGCCAGTGCGCCCGCCTGCACCTCGCCGGCGTCGTCGAGCGGGAGGTCGTTACGTCCGGAGAAGCGGCGGGCCGCCGAGTGCACCGTGGACCCGTGCCGCACCAGGACGAGCCGAGTGGGCTTGCCGGCCGGCGGCACCCAGGTCGCCGCTGCGGGGGCGGCCGGGGCCGGGCGGGGGGTCTTGCCGGCGGCGCGGTCCATGGCTTCGTTGGCGAGGCGGTCGGCGTGCTTGTTCTGCTCCCGCGGGATCCACTCGAACGTGATCTCGTCGAACGAGCGGACGAGCTCGGTGGCCTCGCGGGCCAGCGGGATCATCGACTCGTGTTTGACCTTGTAGCGTCCGGCCATCTGCTCGATGATCAGCTTCGAGTCCATCCGCACCGACACCCGGCGGGCACCCAGGTCCCGCGCCGCGGTCAAGCCCGCGATCAGCCCGCGGTACTCGGCCACGTTGTTCGTCGCGCGGCCGATGGGCTCGGACCGTTCGGCCAGAACGGCCCCGGTGGAACCGTCGAAGACCACCGCGCCGTATCCGGCCGGACCGGGATTGCCCCGCGAGCCGCCGTCGGCCTCGACGACCACCTGCTCGGCGTTCACAGGCCGGATTCGGCGGTCCGGACCAGGATCGCGCGGCAGTTGTCGCAGCGCACGACCACGTCCGGGTCTGCGGAGCGAGCGGCCGACAGCTCGCTGCCGGACAGTTCCATGTGGCAGCCCTCGCAGCGTCGCTGCCGCACCATCGCGGCGCCGGTGCCGCCGTGGGCCCGCGCCTTCTCGTACAGGCTCAGCAGGTCGGCCGGCATGTCGGCGGCGATGCCGTCCCGCTCGGGGCTGCGCTGGCCTGCGGCGGCATCGATCTCGGCGAACGCGGCGTCGCGCCGGGCCTCGAGATCGCTCCGTTCGGCGACCACGGCTTCGTGCCGTTTCGTCGCGTCGCTGAGGGTGGACTCGGCATCCTCGGCCCGCTCCATCACGTCGAGCAGCTCGTCCTCGAGCGTCGCCTGGCGTCGGGCCAGCGAGACGATCTCGTGCTGCAGGCCCTCGAGCTCGCGCGACGGCAGTCCGCCGGCCTCCAGCCGGGCCTGGTCGCGGGACGCGCGGGTGCGGACGGTGTCGACGTCGTTCTCGAGGCGCCGCTGTTCGAGTTCGATGTCCGCGACCGCGGTCTGCGCCTCGACCACTTCGTTGTGGATTGCCTCAGCGTTCCGGTCGGCGTCGGCGATCGCAGCGAGCTCGGGCAGCGTTCGACGCCGGTGGGCGAGCTGGGCGAGGGCAGTGTCTGCGGCTTGCAGGTCAAGCAGCCGCAGCTGGATGGCGGTATCGGCGTTCACGTGCTGATCTGGCTCCCTTGGGGCTGACTTTCCTGCGGCGCCGGGCTCGCAGGGGACGGGATGTGCAACGTCCACGGATCGGTGATCTGTCGGGACACCCGGATGTCCACCGTAGTGCCGAAGTGTTCCTCGAGTGCACCGGCGAGCTCGTCCAGCCATGGTGCCTCGGTGGCCCAGTGCGCCGCATCGACGAGCGCCATGCCGTCTCCGCCGCGTTCGGTGACGGCCTCGACGGCCGGGTGGTGCTTGAGATCGGCGGTCAGGAAGACGTCGGCGCCGGCTCGGCGGGCGTCCTCGGCCAGCGACCCGCCGGATCCGCCGCAGACCGCGACGGTGCGTATTTCCCGGGCCGGGTTCCCCGCCGCCCGCACGCCCCATGCGGTGGCGGGCAGGACGGTCGCGGCGTGTGCGGTGAACTCGGCCAGCGTCATGGTGGTCGGGAGTTGTCCCACTCGGCCGGTGCCGCGGCTGCCTGGCCCGCGCGCCTGGGCGAGCAGGTCGAAGGCCGGCTCCTCGTACGGGTGGGCGGCCCGCATCGCGGCAATGACGTCCGCACGCAGACGTCGAGGCAGCACCATCTCGACCCGGGACTCGACGACCCGCTCGATGTCGCCCAGTGATCCGATCGTGGGGTTCGCCCCACTCTGGGGGCGGAAGGTGCCGGTGCCCTCGGTCGACCACGCGCACCGGTCGTAGTTTCCGAGGCGGCCGGCGCCGGCCGCGGCCAGGGCGTCGATCAGCGGCTCCGCGTTGGCGGTCGGAACGAACACGACGAGCTTGTCGAGCGGCTCGTCGGCCTGGGGCTCGAGCGGGCGCAGCTCGACCAACCCCAGCCGGGTGGCCAGAGCGTCGGACACTCCGGGCGACGCGACGTCGGCGTTGGTGTGCGCCACGTAGTGCGCAACGCCGGCGCGGATCATCCGGTGGACGAGGCCGCCCTTCGGATTGTCGGCCGGGACGCCGTGCACTGCGGTGAGCAGCAACGGATGGTGGGTGATCAGCAGCTGCGTGCCGGCGTCGACCGCCTCGGCGACGGTGCCGGGCACCGCGTCGACCGCGAGCAGCACGCGGCTCACCGGCTCGTCGGGGTCGCCACAGACGAGCCCGACGGCGTCCCACGGCTCGGCCCAGCGCGGATCGAACCAGCCCTCGAGGGCGGTGATCAGCTCGCCGAGAAGTGGCACGATCGCGAACCTACCGCGACACGGGGCCACAACTCACCGCGGCGCGTAGCCTTGTCCTACTCACGGATCGCGGGAGAGCGAATGCTGTTGTTCGACGGAGCGCTGGGCGTCATCGCCATCGGCGTATGGATCTTCTGCATCATCGATGTGATCACCACGCCCGAGAAGCAAGTGCGCAATCTGCCCAAGCTGTTCTGGCTGCTCATCGTGATCCTGCTCGTAGACATCGGCTCCATCGCGTGGCTGTTCGCCGGGCGCCCCTGGTCGGAGAAGGCCCGGGCTCGCAACGTGGGCGGCACTGGCGACCGCGGCTGGGGGCCGGCCGCCCGATCGCCGATGCGGCCGTCGAATCCCGATGACGACGAGGACTTCCTCGCCGGGCTGCGGGCGCGGGCTGAGGAGCAGCGGCGCCGGGCCCGCGACACCAAGCAGGGCGAGGAGCCTCAGGGCGGCGCCGGTCCCACTGCGTGAGCGACGCGGCCGGCGCGGTGCTGGCCGTATCGTGAGCCGGTCACCTCGGTCGGTGGCGATCGTGGTCGGCTTGCTGCTCGTCGCCGGCTGCGGCGCCGAGTCGGGCGGCCCGCCACTGGCGAGCCACACCGCCGCGACCGGAGTCGCGAGCGGGATTACGTCCCGGTCGGCGTCTCGACCGGCGCCGGACGCGTCGAGCGCGACTGCCCTGTTGGCCACGGTCCTCGTCAAGGGACGCGCCGCGAAGACCGGCTACGCCCGAGCCGAGTTCGGCTCCGCTTGGACGGACAACAACAACAGCCTGCTCGGGCACAACGGCTGCGACACGCGCAACGACATACTCCGCCGCGACCTGACCACCACGGTGCTCAAGCCCGACACCCGCGGCTGCACGGTCCTGACCGGGCAGCTCGACGATCCCTACACCGGCACCCGGATCGCGTTCCACCGCGGTCAGCAGACGTCGACCGCCGTCCAGATCGATCACGTCGTCGCCCTGTCCAACGCGTGGCAGACCGGCGCCCAGTACTGGACCGAACAGCGTCGCGTCGACCTCGCCAACGACCCGATCGAACTGCTCGCCGTCGACGGGCCGGCCAACGAGTCGAAGGGCGACGGCGATGCCGCCACGTGGCTGCCGCCGAACAAGACGTACCGGTGCGCGTACGTCGCCCGTCAGGTCGCGATCAAGGCTCGTTACCGGCTCTGGATGACGCCGGCCGAACACGACGCGATCGCGCGCGTCCTGACTGGATGTCCCGGGCAGCCGGCGCCGACTGAGGCTTGACCGCTCAGTCGAGGATCGCCGCCAGCCCGAACGCCGGGAACAGCGCCGGGCCGAACGTCGTGATCTCGGCGATGGCGCCCGCCTCGACGCGCAGCACGTCCAACTTGAACGCCCGGAACTGCGTGTCACCGGGACGGCGCAGGTAGCTCGCGGCAGTGGGCATCCGGTTGGCCCAGGTGGGCACGAGGCGCCAGTCACCGTCGCGATCGGGACCGAACGCCCGCTCGAGCAGCGGCTGAATCGCATCCAGACCCTGGAAGCAGTACGGCGCGGGCGGCATGGTGATTCGGATGTCCTGGGCTGCCACCGCCGCGGCCGCGGCCGCGTCGCAGCGTTCATGCGCATCGATGAACGCGTCGAGCAGTGCCCGCTCGTCCGCGCTCGGTTCGCGGGCGGTCCAGTCCGTCCGGCGCGCCGGTAGATGTTCCTGCATGGTCGTCCGAGCCCGCTGCAGGGCACTGTTGGCGGCGGCGACACTGGTCTCCAGCAGCATCGCCGTCTCCGTGGCCCGCCAACCCAGCACGTCGCGGACGATCAACGCGGCCCGCTGCCGCGCCGGCAGCACCTGCAGCGCGGCCAGAAAGGCCAACTCGATGGTCTCCCGATCGACGGCAATCGCGTCCGGCTCGTCGTCACTCGGGGCGGCCTCGTCGAGCAGGCGGTCCGGATAGGGCTGCAGCCACGGCACCTCGGCGTAGGAGTTGGCGGTGGTGATCCGGCGCGAGCTCTGCCGCAGCACGTCCAGGCACACGTTCGTCGCGATGCGGTAGAGCCAGGCCCGGATCAGCGCGCTGCCGTCGAAGCTGTCCCGCGACCGCCACGCTCGCAGGAACGTCTCCTGGACCGCGTCCTCGGCCTCCTCGAAGGACGCGAGCATGCGGTAGCAGTGCACGTGTAGTTCCCGCCGGTGCCGCTCCGTGAGTTGCGAAAACGCCGACTCGTCACCAGCAATCGCGGCAGTGACGGTGTCGTCGGTCACCGGCGGGGCGGTCACCGCTTCTCCTGCAGCACCCAGGTGTTGCCGTCCGGGTCCTTCAGGTCGGCGAAGGAGTTGAACGAGGTGCGCATGGGGTCGACGCCGGGCTGCCAACCCTCGGGCGTCATGTGCTTGATGTCGCCGACGTCCACGCCGCGCTCGACGAGCTGGGCGTGGGCGGCCTCGATGTCGTTGATGACGAGGTGGAGTCCGACCACCGAACCGGGCACGGCGTCCGTGATGCCCGTGCCGATCGAGATGGAACAGGCCGAGCCCGGGGGCGTCATCTGGACGACGCGGAACTTGTCGCCGGCTTTGTGATCCACGTCGAGCGCGAAGCCCAGCTTCTCGACGTAGAAGTCCTTGGCGCGATCGACGTCGGTGACGGGGATGAGTACGAGTTCGAGCTTCCAGTCCATGATGCAGTCTCCTTCGAGTCGGTCGATCAGCGCAGAACGAGGCCGGCGGTCACGTTGACCATCGTGCCGGTGATGCCCGCGGCCCGGTCGGACGCGAGGAAGGCCGCGGTTTCGGTCACGTCGGCGAGTCGCGGCGTACGGCGCAGCACGGACATGGCCGAGATCATCTCCAACGCGCCC
>JAOPVG010000356.1 GCA_025966255.1 Jatrophihabitans sp. | reverse complement strand
CGCGCGCGTGCAGGTAGCAGGCGTAGACGACCCAGACGATGAAAGCCCAGGTCTCCTTCGGGTCCCAGCCCCAGTACCGGCCCCACGCGGCCTCGGCCCAGATCGCGCCGCAGATGATCGCCACTGTGTACAGCGGGAAGGAGAATGCGACGACGCGGTACGCGGCCTTGTCGAGCGTCTCCGCCGATGGCAGCCGCTCGGCGAGATTGCCCAACGCACCCCGGCGATAGTCGGGCTTGACGCTCACCCGGTCGTAGCGCTGCTTGGCGAGGAACAGGACGGTCAGCACGGCGCTCGTCATCAACGCGCCTTCGGCGACCGACACCAGCGTCACGTGGATGGCCAGCCAGTACGACTGCAGCGCGGGCACCAACGGCTGCGCCCGCGAGTACAGCACCGTCCCGGCCAGGAACATCATCAGGATGACGGGCAGCAGGATGAAGCCACCCAGGTGCCGGATCTGTGGCGCCTTCCACATCACGGCCACGAATGCCACGACGCCGATCAGTCCGGCGACGGAGGCGAACTCGTACATGTTCGACCACGGCACCGCGTCCACGGCGATCGCGCGCACGGCGATCGAGGCGGTGTGGATGAGCAGGCCGAGGACGGTGAGCACGACCGAGAAGCGTCCCGCGCGATCGGCGAACGAGCGCTTCTCGGCGGGCGGCTGCGCAGGCGGCGCAGCGGCCACCGGCGGGGTCTCCGGCTGCTCCACGGGCGGTCCGCCCGAACCCACGAGCTGGCGGGCCGGCGCGGACGCCGGCATCTCAGCGGAGCGGCCGACCCGACCGAACGCGTACTCGGCGGTGTAGCCGACCATCGCGAGCGCGTAGACGGCGATCGCCGAGGTGAACAGACCGTCGGAAAGATGCGCCATGGACCCGTTGATGCCGCTCACGATCAGTCCTTTCCTGCCCCGATGACGTCTTCCGCGTCCTCCGCGTCCGACGTGATCTGCAACGTGCTTCGATACCCCTCGCGCACCGGTCGTGCGGCCTGGCCGAGCCGAGTGAGCAGCCCCGCAAATTCTGACGTGAAGTTGCCCGAGTCGCTACGGGCGAGCCCGCCGACATGCACAACGGTAGGCGAGTCCTCATCGGCACCGCCCGCCGGGTCGCCGCTACCGGTCCTCGCCCCCGAAGGCTCGATCCGCAACCAGAGCCGGCGCCGCCGCACGCCGAGCGAGGCGCCCAGCCCGAGGACCATGGCCAGCGCCGAGAACAGCAGATAACCCTGCGCCGGATCGTGCGACACCTGCAGGCTCGCCCACGGCGTCCATCCGTCGAAGGTGACCTTCACGCCGTTGGAGAACGACTTCGTCTCCCCGACCCGAAGATTCACAGCACCGATCTTGGCCATCTTCGACGTGTCCAGGGTGTACACCGATTGCGGCAGCCCGTTGTAGTTGAGATCACCGGTGTAGACGAAGATCCCCAGAACCGGATCCTGCACCTGCGGCGAGGCCGACGTGTACACGCCGGCCGCCGTCTCCTGCGGCGTCGGCGCGAAGAATCCCGAGATGCCGACGTCCTGCTTCTTGTCGGTCGGGCCCAATTCCTTGAACGCGCCCTCGGAGTAGAGGGTCGTCGCGTTCGTGGGCACGAACACCTGGGTGTCGTGGACGATCTTCCCGTCGGGCATCGTCACGGTGATCTGCGGCGCGAAGCCGTGTCCGATCAGATAGACGCGGTCGCCCTCGAGCCGCAGCGGATGGTTGACGGTGATCGTCGTGTGCTGGGTCGGCGCACCGACCTTGGTGCGGTAGTCGACGGCGGCCGCGAACGTGCGGGGCTCGCTTTCGGCGGTGTAGGTGGCGGTGAACTTGCTCAGCTTGTCGATGCAGAACGGCGCTGGGCCCACCTTCCCCTCCGCGGCGAAGCGGCCCGGCTGCCAGGCGTCGTACTGGGAGATGGTGTTGCAGAAGCCGTCGCCCTGCACGACGATCCGCGTGCCCTGATAGGTGTACAGGCGTCCGATCGCGATCAGCAGCAACGTCGCCAGCAGCGCGACGTGGAAGATCAGGTTGCCCGTCTCCCGGCTGTACCCCTTCTCCGCCGAGAGCGTGACCGCGCCGGACTTCTCGGTCCGCTGGACAACCCGCCACCGGCGGCCGAGCACCTTGCGCGCCGACGCGGCATAGTCGTCCGGGGTCGCGGCCGTGTCGAAGTAGCCCGCCTCGGGCAGCCGGCTCAGGTTGCGCGGCGCGGGCAGCGGCTTGCGTACCACGGCCCGCGCATGCACCCGGATGCGCGGGATCAAGCAGCCGACGAGCGAGATGAACAGCAGCAGGTAGATCGCAGCGAACCAGACCGAGCCGAAGACGTCGAACATGCCTACGGTGTCGAGGAAGCGGCCCCAGGCACCGTGGGACGCGATGTAGGCGGCCGTCTTGTCGGGGTTCAGCGGCGCCTGCGGCAGCAGCGATCCGGGCACCGCGGCCACGGCGAGCAGGAACAGCAGGATCAGCGCCGTGCGCATGCTCGTCAGCCGACGCCAGGCGGTGCGGACGGGCCGGACCACGCGCGCCGTCGCGCTCACCCGAGGTGGTGCTGCCGTCATACCTCGAACCCCGCTCCCGGGCCGACGTTGGTGCGCAGCAGGTTGACGAGGTGATCCCACGCCCCGCTGACCAGCAACACGCCGATGGTGATGAGCAGGACGCCACCCACCGCACTGACGGCTCTACGGTGCCGGCGCACGAACCCGAGCGCGCTCGCCACCCAGCCGAAGCCGAGAGCGACGAGCACGAACGGGATGCCCAGGCCGAGGCAGTAACACAACGTCAGGAAGGCACCCCGGCCGGCGGTTCCCTGCACGTAGGACATCGAGTACACCGCGCTGAAGGTCGGCGTCAGGCACGGCGTCCAGGCCAGGCCGAACCCGATGCCGAGCAGCGGCGCGCCGACCAGTCCGGCCCGCGGCAGCCGGTGCAACTTGAACTCGCGCTGCAGGATGCCGATGCCGCCGAGGAAGACGACGCCCATCACGATCGTCACCACGCCGAGCACCCGTTCGATCGCGAGCGTGTGGGCCCGGATCGAACTGCCGAGTTCGCCGAACAGCGCACCCTGCGCGACGAAGATCGCGGTGAAGCCGAGCACGAACAGCAGCGCACCGATGATCATCCGTCGCTGGCTCGGCTTCTCGGCATCACCGGACAATCCGGCGACGTAAGAGAGGTAGCCCGGCACCAGCGGCAGGACGCACGGCGACAGGAATCCGATCACGCCGACGAGCGCAGCCACACCGGCGGCGACGAGAAGCGGCCCGTCCTGCACCGCGTGGGTGAAGCCACCGTCGGCGAGGTTCATCAGGTCTCCGCGAGCAGCTTGTCGATCGGGCCCTGCAGGTCCACCGACGAGAGCCTGGTCAGGTACACCGCGGCAACCCGGCCCTGCTTGTCGAGCAGCACGGTGAACGGCAGGCTGGCCGGGATGTTGCCGAGCGCCAACGCCGTCTCGCCCTGCTCGTCGAAGACGATCGGGTAGCTGATCTTCTTGTCGTCGACGAACGACTGGGCCTTGCTCTTGATGTCCTTGGTGTCGATGCCGAGGAAGGCGACGCCCTTCGTGTGGATGCGCCGGTAGAGCTCGTCGAATTGGGGCGTCTCGACCTGGCACGGACCGCACCACGAGGCCCAGAAGTTGATCACGACGACCTTGCCGGCGGTCTGGGCCAGGTTCGTCGTTCCGCCGCTGAGGAGATTGCCGGTGAAGTTGGCGGCCTTCGCGCGTTTACCGGCGGCGACGAGCATGCCGGCGCTCGTCGCGGACGTGAACTTGAAGCCACTGTTGCCGCTCTGATCGACGGCGTTCTTGCCCGTGCAGGCCGACAGCGCGAGCGCGGCGGTCGCGAGCACGGCGACGGCGGCACGCGGCAGGATTCGGCGCGGATTCATCGCGTCCAGTGTGCGTTACGGGCCTGCGCCCGCTGACACCGGACTCAGCGCTTTGTGACTGGCAGCGCTGCGGTCAGGCGCCGGCGCCTTGCCCGGTCGGCAGGTCCGCGGCCGGCTCCCGGTAATCGACCCGCACAATGACGTCCCCGTCGAAGGTCAACGACGTCACCGAGGCCAGGTTGCACTGCCGTTTGCGGGGGTCGTGGTACAGGTGCAGGCCCTCGGCGCTGCGCCGCGCCGCGACGATCGGCAGCTGGTGGCTGACGCAGACCGCCTCGCCGGCACCGGCGTAATCGCGGGCCGCCCGGGACGCCGCCAGCACCCGCGCCGCGATCTGCTCGTACGGTTCACCCCACGACGGACGGAACGGATTGACGAAGTACTTCCAGTTGGACGGGTCGGCGAACAATCCCTTGCCGCCCGCCACCTTCCGGCCCTGCAGATGGTTCGCGGCCTCGATCAGCCGCTCGTCGGTCGCGACCTCGAGTCCGGTGGCCGCGGCCAGGGGCGAGGCGGTCTGCTGCGCGCGCTCGAGCGGTGAGGACACGAGGTAGCCGATGTCGCGCCGGGAGAGCCAGTCCGCCGCGGCCGCCGCCTGCCGCTCGCCGAGGTCGCTGAGCCGGAATCCGGGCATCCGTCCGTACAGCACGCGGTCGGGATTGTGGACCTCACCGTGGCGCAGCAGATGCACAGTGGTCACCACGCCGTCATCCTCGCAGAGCCGCCGAGGCGGGCAGCGCTGCGGTCCACGAACGGACCGCCGCGCTCCCCGCCTCTTTTTTCCTGTTCCTGCGACTCATCTTGGTAGCCCGCTCAGGTCGCACCAGGGAACGGTGTCGGTGGCCGGCATTAGCGTCCGCGCCGTGACTCTCGACTTCCTGGCTGCCCTTCGATCCCAATCGGCCCGCTTCGCCGACGTCCTGCGCGACGCCGACCCCGGCGCCCGTGTGCCCACCTGTCCCGCTTGGACTGCTGCCGATCTGGTCTGGCATCTCGCCGAGGTGCAGCTGTTCTGGGCCACGATCGTCGGCGATCGGCTCGACGACTCGGATCCGGCCGACGCCGCCAAGCCGCCGCGACCGGCCGACTTCGCCGG
>JAOPVG010000346.1 GCA_025966255.1 Jatrophihabitans sp. | reverse complement strand
ATCGACTGCGGCAAGTCGGCCCATCGACACAACCTCACCCAGGCCGAGATCAACGACGTGCTCGTCGAGCGGGCCCGGGCCGGCAAGCGGGTCGTCCGGCTCAAGGGCGGCGATCCGTTCGTGTTCGCCCGCGGCGGCGAGGAGTGGCTGGCCTGCGTTGCCGCCGGGGTCCCGGTCAGTGTGGTGCCGGGGCTCAGCTCAGCCCTGGCCGGCCCGGCGATGGCGGGCATCCCGCTCACCCACCGCGGCGTGGCCGCCGACTTCACTGTGGTGTCCGGTCACCTCGACCCAGGGCGACCGTCCGATCAGGGCATCGACTGGCCCGGACTCGCCGCGAACGCCGGAACGCTCGTCCTGCTCATGGCGATGGACCGCCTCGATCTCATCGCCGCGGCGCTCATCGAACACGGCCGATCCGCAGACACGCCGTCGGCCGTCGTCCACCGGGCCACCACCGACGCCCAGCGCGTGGTGCGGGCACCGTTGAAGGAGATCGCCGACGCCGCCCACCGCGAGGGTGTGGGCGCCCCCGCAGTGGTCGTCATCGGCGATGTGGTCGACGTGCTGCGCTGACCACTCGTGCGGCCTGTCCTCGGCGGACGGGCAGCTGCGGGGCGACCGGGCGTCGCAGGTGGCCGCGAAGCGATTGCGTTCGGGGTGCGCGCCAGAAGTGTCCGACCCGGCCGTCAGACTCACAGGCAAGCGAATGGCCGATTCGCGGGAGCGTGCTAATATCGAACGAGAGTTCGAACAGGAGGTCGACATGGCAGCGATGGCTTTGACATCAGAATCACCGCTCATCCGCGGCACCGCCGTCGGGCTGTTGACCCACGCCCGCACCGTGCTCGCCGAGGCCGCAGCGACCAGCGATCCGGGCGAGCGGTTCCGGCTGGCCCACCTGTCGGCCCTGCGTACTGCGGCGGCGGTCTCCGCGCAGCGCGGCCGGCCCGCGAGCACCAGGCGGCGGCTGATGAGCGTGTGGGTGCTGCTCGAGCGCGTGGCCCCTGAGCACGCCGAGTGGGCCGCGTACTTCGCCGCCGGTGCTCCGATCCGCGCCGCCGTCGAGGCCGGCGCAGTCTCCGCCGTCTCGCCCCGCGCGGCCGACGATCAACTTCGGGCCGCCACTGAGTTCCTCTCCCTCATCGAGGGCTCGCTCGGGCTGCTGGCCGCCTGACCCGTTGCCGGTTCGGCGCCTCCGCTCTGTCGGGGTCAGCGTCTAGGGTGACCAGCGTGCAGACCGAGATCGGGCGCGAGCGCTCCGGCACCGGTCGGCTGAGCCTGCTGTCCGGCCTGCTGACCGACGCGCTGGCGTCGGTGACCGTTCCCGGCCAGGCACCCCTCGTACTCGACTGCGGCGGCGGCAGCGGTGCCTACGCCGTGCCGCTCGCGGCCGTCGGTGCCGATGTCACCGTCGTCGACATCAGCGCCGACGCGCTCGCGACACTCCGCCGCCGCGCCGACGAGGCCGGCGTGTCCGCCCGCGTCCACGCCGCCCAGGGCGACGTCGAGTCCCTGGTCGACCTGGTCGCCCGGGCCAGCTTCGACCTCGTGCTCGCCCACGGCATCCTCGAGGCCGTCGATCGGATTGATGAGACGTTCGACGGCATTGCCGCGGCGGTCCGCCCCGGCGGGCTGATCAGCGTGCTGGTCGGCAACCCGCTGGCCTCCGTCCTGGCCCGCGCCCTCGCCGGTGAGCCTGCCGTCGCCCTGCAGGAACTGCGCGGGCTCGACACCGCCGGCCCGCGCATCGGGCCGGACACCGTGCAGCGCCTGTGCATGCGCGCGGGGCTGGTCGTCGAGAGCCGCCACGGCATCGGGGTCTTCTCCGACCTCGTGCCCGGTTCCGCCCTCGACGCACCCGGCGCGCGCGAGGTGTTGGCCCAGCTGGACGCCGAGGCCGCGGCCCGCTCGCCGTTCGCCGATCTCGCCGGGCGCATTCACCTGCTCCTGCGCCGTCCGCTCGACTGAGCACCGTTCTCCGCACACGACCATGGGACGCAGCGCAGACCTACCTCGGTCGGCCGGACACTTCGACGGCGACGATTCCGGTTGCTCGATGCTGCACGTGGACATGGATGCGTTCTATGCCAGCGTCGAGGTCAAGAAGCAGCCCGAGCTCCGCGGCCGGCCGGTCGTGGTGGGTGGTGGACACCGTGGGGTCGTCGCCGCGGCGTCCTACGAAGCGCGCCGCTACGGCGTGCGCAGCGCGATGTCGATGAGCCATGCGCTGCGGCTCTGCCCACGCGCGGTCGTCCTGCCGCCAGACCGGGCCGCCTATCAGGAGGCGTCCAGCCAGGTCATGGCGATCCTGCGCGACGTCACCCCACTCGTGGAGCCGCTCTCCCTGGACGAGGCGTTTCTCGACGTGTCGGGCGCCGTCCGGCTCTACGGCCGTCCCGGCGCCATCGCGGCCGCCATCCGCACCCGGGTCGCCGACCAACTGCAACTGACCTGCTCGGTTGGCGTCGCGCCGACCAAGTTCGTGGCCAAGCTCGCCTCGGCCCGGTGCAAGCCTGACGGCCTGCTCGTGGTGCCGGCCGCCCACGTACTGGACTTCCTCCATCCGCTCCCGGTCACCGCGCTGTGGGGAGTCGGGGCCCGCACCGCCGAGCCACTTCACCGCCTGGGCATCCGGACGGTCGCTGATCTCGCCGCGACGCCGCTCGACACGCTGCGCCGAGCTGTGGGGACGGCCTCGGCCGAGCATCTGTCCGCACTCGCCCACGGACTCGATCCGCGCGCCGTGCAGCCGCACGAGGTGGAGAAGTCGATCAGCTCCGACCGCACTCTCGACGTCGACCTCACCGCCGAGGCCGAGGTGTGCCGGGAGCTGCTGCGGCTGTCTGAGGAGGTCGGCAGCCGGGTCCGCGCACGCGGCTTCGCGGCCCGGACAATCGGTATCAAGATCCGATATGCGGACTTCCGCACGGTCACCCGGGTCCGCACGCTGCCCTCATGGACCGACTCGACGGCCGCGTTGTACGAAACGGCGGTCGACCTCTACCGCGGTTTGGGACTCGACCGTCCCCGGATCCGGCTGGTCGGCGTGAAGGCGGAGAACCTGCGCGAAGCCGGCTCGATCCCCGAGCAGTTGACCCTCGACATGAGCCCCAAAGCGGAGCCGGCACCCGGACGGAAGCGGGCAGACCAGGCAATCGATGCCGCTCGAGCGCGGTTCGGCGCCGCTGCGGTGCGGCCCGGATCGCTGCTCGCCTCGCCCGGTGATGCGGCGCCGAACCCGCATCCGAGCCCCGCAGCGGACCTCGCTGAGGGGCGCAGTTGACCAAGTTTTTGGCCCGCGCGAGCGATTACCCCAAGTCGTAACTTTCGATCCGGCGAATCGGCTCGTATGCTCGATGGTGTACCGGTCATTTACTTGCCGGTGCGACCCTGTCAACGACCGCACGAGGACCGCTGACGACCGGGATTCGGTCGCGGCGACGAAGGAGGGCCCGGTGCCGCTCTCCGAACACGAGCAGAAGTTGCTCGACCAGATCGAGCAGGCTCTGTACGCGGAGGATCCAAAGTTCGCGGCGTCAGTGCGCTCGGCCCGGACACGTTCCCGAACCAGACGCTCGGTATTGGCCTGTGTCTTCGGTGTCCTGGTCGGTATGGCATTGGTCCTGGTCGGCCTGGTCGCCCAGATCATTGCGCTGAGTGTCGTCGGTTTCGTCTTCGTTGTCCTGGCCTGCGGGTACGCAGTTCAGGCGCTGCGGGACCACCGGTCGAGCGCGACCGGGGCGGGCTCCGCGGGTCCACGGCCGACCAAGCAGGCCGGATTGCGCACGCGCATGGAGGATCGGCTTCGTCGCCGCTTCGACGAGGGCTGACCCGGCAGCCAAGCAGACCGAGAGCCAAGCAGACAGAGCCGGGCGGGCCGCCCGGCTCTCTTGCTGTCCGGCCCCTGCTGTCACCGCCGGCAGCGTCTCCCACCCGGCCTGCTGTCAGCGCTGCCGGCGCCCGACCCCAGTGCTGCCACCGCGCGGGCCCCAGCCCAGGGACGCCGGCCAGAGCATCGACCAGATCCGGGCCCGGCCGCGCTGGTGGGAGCGCAGTTCGTCGGTGACCTTGCGCAGGCCGCCGGCCAGGGTGTCGGTGTCGGCTGGAGTGGCGTCCGGGGAATACCGGCGCTGCTCGACGGCCACAGCCAGCGCGCGCAGTGAATCGGAGGAACTCGGCACGTCCTTCGACAGCCACGCGACCACTTGGCGCGGTGACCGCGCGGGCGACCACACATATCCATGGTCGAGCGCGGTGTCCGAGAGCTCCGCCCAGAGCGCGTCGGCGTCGCGGTCGCGCCGGGCGGTCTGGTAGCGGCGTCGTCGGCGGCCCGCGCGCGTCGCCGCCGGAATCAGCGCGAGCAGGACCAGCACGACGAGTCCGGCCACGACCCAGATGATCGGCGCGATCGAATCCGAGCCGGACGAGGTGTTCGTCGGCGCGGCCGCATTCGAGTTCGCGGCCGAGGTCGGCCGGCTGACCGGGCGCGACGTCGGCGCCGCATTGGACGTCGGCGCAGTCGTGGCGCCGCTCGAGTACGAGTGCGGCGCCCAGGCGAGGTCGGACTTGGCGCCACCCGCAAGCCCGGTGGTGGGCGTCGGGTCGAACGGGACCCAGCCGAGGCCGGCGAAGTAGGCCTCGACCCACGCGTGG
>JAOPVG010000322.1 GCA_025966255.1 Jatrophihabitans sp. | reverse complement strand
GCCAGCGAATGCATGAGGCCGCGCAGCCACTCACACGTCACGGGCCACTCGGCGAGGACGTCGGACCAGGTAACTCGGACAACCCGGTAGCCGGCTCGGACGAGCGCGACTTCGCGTCGCTTCTCCTGCCAGAGTTCGTCCTCGCGGTACTTGGTCCGACCATCCGCCTCGAGCACGAGCTTCAACTGCGGCCACACGAAGTCCACGCGATACGCGCGGCCGTCCGCGCCGGTGAGCTCAACCTGTAGCTCAGGTGCGGCGAACCCGGCGTCGTGGAGCACAAGGCGAGTGATCGACTCGAGCGGTGACTCAGCGAGCGGTGACGCAAGGCTGATCACGTGACGAGCTCGGCGCACGCCGGGCGTGGTGCCGCACATCTCGAGCGCAGCCTCGAGTTGGTCGCGGGTGACAATGCGCTCGCGCAGCGCGGCGTCGGCGGCCATCAGCCCGGACCGAGAATCGAAGCGGGCGACGTCGACGATGGTGCGGGCCGTAGTCGTGATCGGCACGCCGAACCAGTCGTCGAGCGCATCGGGCGCCAGGTCCGCAACGCGTACCAGGGCGGTGCTACGGCGCCCGAAGGTTGCGGATGCCGCAGCGGCCAGTTCAGGCAGTTCGGGTAACCCGAGAAGCGGTAGCCCGTGCATTGCCGCTGCGCTGTTGGCGCTCACGACATGACCACGCCGGCGCACCGCAGCTGCGGCTGCACGCAGGCAATGAGTGCGTCGCAGCGCGTCTCGTTCGGAAGCGAGGTCGGAGCCGGACGCGATCGGAACGACGGCAACGGTGCCGTGGCCGCAGGCTGTCCAGGTGCCGCGGCGGATGAGGCGCCGAACGGTCGCGTCGGCTACCCCACATACGCGGGTTTGGGTTCGTGTCAGGACGAAGCCCTGGCCCAGCGCCTGCCTTAATGCGTCGCCGAGCCCGTTGTCGGCCTGCGTCCGAACCTGATGGGCGAGCGCGTTCCACGACCCCTGCCACGCGAGCACTGGCCCGACGGCCCGTCCTTCGATGCCGGAAGGCACCACGACGTTGTCGATGTACCAGTCGAGATCACTCACATCGACGATCGGCATTCGCGCAATGCTGCCTGCAGAATCCGCGCAAGGCGGTGGTGTCCACAGGGCGGATCTGCTCAACCCGCCGATCCTGCCAACTACGGTGCGGTCTGACGGTCAGTTCAGCGGGTCGGAGGATTCCGGCTACGACGGGGGAGGCCGGCGCGGGCGTAGAGCTGCTCGAGGTAACGCTCCGGCGCGTAACTGGTGTTGGCATAGCGGCGGAGATAATCGGCGTGTAGCTCAGGATCGTGCGTGCTCAGCCAGGTCAGGAAGTGTTCGCGCAGGCCGGGCCGCAGGTGCAGCGGAGCGATGCCGAGCAGCCGGCCGCCGGCGCCGGCGATCGCCGCGACGACCTCGCGCAGCTGGGCAGCTCCGTCGCTCATGCCGGGCAGGATCGGCGCCATCAGCGCACCGGTCTTGATGCCTGCCGCCGAGAGCTGCGCCATTGCGTCGATGCGTCGCCGGGGATTCGGTGAGCCGGGCTCGGTGGCTCGCCAGACTCGCTCGTCCAATGTGGCGATCGAGAAGTTGACCGACACGTCCGTCGCCTTGGCCGCTTCGATCAGCACGTCGAGATCCCGCGTCACGAGCGGCGATTTGGTCAGGATCGAGAACGGGTTCGCGTGTTCGGTCAATGCCTCGAGCACCCCACGCGTGAGCTTGTACTTCGCCTCGGCGCGCTGGTACGGGTCGGTGTTGGTGCCCATCGCCACGGCCTCGCCCTGCCACCTCGGATCGGCCAGTTCGGCCCGCAGCTTGTCGACGGCGTTGATCTTGACGACGATCTTGCTGTCGAAGTCCTCGCCGATGTTCAGTCCGAGGTACTCGTGCGTGGGACGGGCAAAGCAGTACGAGCACCCATGACTGCAGCCGCGGTAGACGTTGATGGTCCAGTTGCTCGGCGCGCGTGATCCGGACGGGACGTGGTTGAGGATCTGCTTGGCCGTCACGTGCAGGAACTCGAGACCGGACATCCGGCCCGTCCCGATTTCGGGCACCAGCAACTCGTCCATGCCGAACAGCCCGGGCTCGCCGCTGTCCGCGAGGTTCCATCTGAATCCGGAGCTCACCGGAAGTCGCGGGACTTGGTGTGCAGGCCGAGATGCAACCGTTCGAGGCGCTCGGCGATCACGTTGATCACGCCGTCCTTGGTGTGCTCGAGCATGCCGCGGATCAGCAAACCGCCCGACTCACGCGCCACCCGCCGATGTCGCTGCCACACCACCTCATCGACGATCACGTTCACCATGCCCGTCTCGTCCTCGAGGGTGAGGAACGTGACCCCGCGGGCGGTGGCCGGCCGTTGCCGGTGCGTGACGACGCCGCCGATCGTGACCCGGGTGCGGTTCTCGATCGAACGCAGCCCGAGTGCGGTGATGATCCCCAACGCCTCGAGCCGGGGCCGGATCAGCGCGGTGGGGTAGATGTCGGGCGTGACACCGGTGGCCCACATGTCGGCGATCAACTGCTCCGGCTCGGTCATGGTGGGCAGCGCAGCCGGAGCCGTCTCGTCGAACGTCACGATGTCCAGCTGCCCCGGACGGGCGGTGGACGCCGCACCTGCTCCCCACAACGCGTCACGCCGGCCGACGCCGAAGCAGTCGAACGCGCCCGACGTGGCCAGCGCCTCGACCTGATCGGCCGTCAACCCCACCCGGCGCGACAGATCGGCCATCGACGTGAACGGCCCGTCCGCATCCCGGCTGGCCACGATGGCCTCGGCGCGATCGGTACCGATGGTGCGCACCGACGAGAGCCCGAGCCGGACGGCCGGCTGCGGCGCGTCGAGACAACCGCATTGCGAAGGTCCGTCGCCCGGTTCCAAGGACGCGCCGGGCAGCGACACCGCCAGCGACGGCTGACGCACCTCGATGCCGTGCCGCTTCGCGTCGTGCACCAGCGACTGCGGCGAGTAGAAACCCATCGGCTGCGCGTTGAGCAATGCCGCGCAGAACGCCGCCGGGTAGTGCAGCTTGAGCCACGACGACGCGTACACGAGCAGCGCGAAGGAGATGGAGTGTGATTCGGCGAAGCCGAAGGAGGCGAAAGCCTTGATCTTCTCGTAGACCTCGTCGGCCACCCGGCCGGTGACACCGTTGGCCGCCATGCCGTCGTAGAGACGGATACGCATCGCGTCGATCTTGTCCTTGCCGCGCTTGGACCCCATGGCGCGGCGTAGCCGGTCGGCCTCGGCCGGTGTGAAGTCGGCGATGGCAACCGCGATCTGCATCAGCTGTTCCTGGAACAGCGGGATGCCCATCGTCCGCTGCAACGGTTCTTCCAACCGCGGGTGCGGATAAGTGATGGGCTCCTCGCCGTTCTTGCGCCGGATGAACGGATGCACCGAGTCGCCCTGGATCGGGCCGGGCCGGATCAGTGCCACCTCGCAGGCGAGGTCGTAGAAGGAGCGCGGCTTGAGCCGCGGCAGCGTAGCCATCTGTGCGCGCGACTCGACCTGGAACACCCCGACCGAATCGGCGGCGCAGAGCATGTCGTAGACGCAGGGCGATTCCTGCGGGATCGTCGCCAGCTCGTAGTCGGCGCCGTGGTGCAGCTTGATCAACTCGAAGCAGTACTGCAGTGCCGAGAGCATCCCCAGGCCGAGCAGGTCGAACTTCACCAGCCCGATCTCGGCGCAGTCGTCCTTGTCCCACTGGAGCACCGAGCGGTTGGGCATCCGTCCCCACTCGACCGGACAGACCTCGATCACCGGACGGTCGCACATCACCATGCCGCCCGAGTGGATGCCGAGGTGCCGCGGTGCGTTCTGCAGTTCGGCGGATAGTTCGACCACCTTGGCCGGGACGGCGGCCACGTCCGTCTCGGTTTCCGTGCTCCAGTAGTAGCCGCGTTCGATCTCCTTGCTCCAAGCGTCCTGCTGACCCTGTGAGTAGCCGAGCGCCTTTGCGATGTCGCGTACCGCGGACTTGGGCCGGTAGGTGATGACGTTGGCGACCTGCGCCGCGTGCTCGCGGCCGTGCAACTCGTAGACGTACTGGATGGCCTCCTCACGGCGGTCGGACTCGATGTCGATGTCGATGTCCGGGGGCTCGCCCCGCTCGGGGGCGAGGAAACGCTCGAACATCAGCCCGTAGTAGACGGCGTCGACGGCGGTGATCTCGAGCGCGTAGCAGACGGCCGAGTTCGCCGCTGATCCTCGGCCCTGGCAGAGGATGCCCTTTGAGCGGCAGAACCGGGCGATGTCCCAGACGACGAGGAAGTAGCCGGGGAAGTGCAGGTCCTCGATGATCGCGAGCTCGTGCTCGATCATCTCGTAGGCCTTCGCCTCGTGCGGCTTGCCGGCGAAGCGCTTCGCAGCGCCTTCGTAGGTGAGCTTGCGCAGGTAGGTCATCTCGGTGTGGCCGGGTGGGCAGGGGAACGGCGGCAGATCGGGCGCGATGAGCTGCAGCGGGAAGGTGATCTCCTTGGCCAGCCGCCCCGAGTTCTCGACCGCGCCCGGCCAGCGCGCGAACCGGGCCGCCATCTCTTCCCCCGAACGCAGATGCTGGCCGGCCCACGAGGGCAGCCATCCGTCGATCTCGTCCAGGCTCGATCGTGCGCGGACGGCGGCCAGCGCCGTAGCGAGCGGGCGGCGCGGCGGACCGTGATAATGCGCGGCAGTGGTGGCGACCAATGACAACCGCAGCTCCTCGGCCAGCGCGGCCAGGACGTCATAGCGTTCGTCGGCCAGCGGATCGAGTTCGTGGATCAACTCGACGGCGACGTTGTCGCGGCCGAAGCGATCGACGAGCCCGGCCAGAGCGGTGCGGGCAAGATCGACGCCGCCCCGATCCAGCGCCTGACGCACCGCGCCCTTGCGACAGCCCGTGAGCACGAGCCAGTGACCGGCGGCCGCGTCGGCGAGAGCATCGAGGTCGTCATAGAACGGACGGCCCTTCGCTCCACCGCGTAGATGCGCGCTACCGATGACACGTGACATCGAGGCGTAGCCCTCGGGATCGCGGGCGAGGACGAGCAGGTGGTTGCCGGGCGGATCCGGGACGCCGACCCGCGACGCGATCATCCGCTGCGCCTTCGTCTGCGCGATCGGCACGTCGAGTGACAACTCGGAGCCGAAGGCGGTGGCCAGTCCGTGCGCCTCGGCCGCCTCGGCGAAGCGGACGAGCCCGTAGACGCCGTCGTGGTCGGTGAGGGTGAGGGCTTCGAGCCCGAGCCGGACGGCTTCCTCGGCCAGCTCCTCGGGCGAGGACGCGCCGTCGAGAAAGCTGAAGGAGGAGTGGGCGTGCAGTTCGGCATAGGGCACCGGGACGCTCGGCCGGGGCAGGGGCGCGGCCTCGTAGGCCGGCCGCTTGCGGGACCAGGCCGGGGAGTCACCACCGTCGCCCGGAGTGGCCGCCTCGCGCGGAGCCGGGCGCCCGGACAGGCGGCGTTCGAGCTCCCGCCACGGGATCTCCGGATTGTCCCAGCCCATTCGTCCAGAATAGATCAGACGTTCGAATGACGCTACTGGGTGTGCGTCAATGTCCGGTCAGCTCGGCGACGACAGGAGCGAGCGCATCGGCGGCGTTGGCGCCGACGACAAAGTAGGAGAAGCCGCTCTCCTCCCGTCGTCTCAGGACTTCCTCGAGGGCCGCCGTCGGGTCACTCGGAAGTACCGCGAGCGAGTCCGCCGCGCGCAGCGCGGCAGGGTCCGTGTCGGGGGGTGCCATGAACGGGGCCACGGCGTCACCGACCACCGGCACGTGGAGCGCGAGT
>JAOPVG010000321.1 GCA_025966255.1 Jatrophihabitans sp. | reverse complement strand
CGCAGCAGCGCGCCGTCGCTCGTCGACGTGAGCCCACTCGGCGCGTCGTAGCTGCCGACCTGGCCCCCGCCGGGCACTGTGCGAGCCGACGGCCCCAGGACCTGCGCGCGCTGCGAGTTCGCCGAGGTGCCCGACGACGGGCGCGGGGCGTTCGCGGCGCCGCGGACGATGCCGGTGCCGCACTGGACGCCGTAAAGCGTGCTCGGCCTCGCGGCCAAAGGGTTGGTCAGCGGCAGGCCGGTGTTGCACAGCTGTTGACTCTGGTTGATGTCCGCCGCGCCGAGCAGCGTCCCGTCGTGCACGATCGTCGGCGCCAGCCGGCCGAACTCCGGAACGGCCACGAGCAGCGAGCGCAGGCCGGGAACACGGGCCGACTGGATGTCGCTGAGGGTGGCCAGGTTTCCCAGCAGCACGGTGATCGCCGACCCGTTGTCGGCGATCAGCGAGTTGATGAGCCGCGTCGTCGGCTCGGCCTGCTGGAAGAGGCTGGTGAGCGTCGGCGTCGACCTCGCCAGCGTCCCGGACAGCGCTTGCAGCGACGACGCGAACCGGTCGAACGCGCCCGAATGCGCCGCCGCCCCGTGCAGCAACACCGCCGAGTTGTGCAGCAGGTGCAGCATGGCGTCCTCGCTGGACGAGAGCTGGTCGACGATCTCCGTGGTGTCGGCCAGGATCGAGCGCAGCTTCGGCCCGGTGCCCTGAAGGGCGGCGGCACCCTCCGTCCCGATGATCTGCAGATCGCGGGGATTGATGCTGTCGACGAAGCGCTCGAGGTCGTAGAGAACGGTCGCGGTCTCCAGTGGCGTGGTGGTGCGGGACTCCGGGATCTCGCTGCCGCCGTGCAAGTACGGCGGGCCGGGACGGACGGGCGTCAGGTCGACGTACTGCTCTCCGACGGCGGACAGGTCGTACACGTGGGCGATCGCATTGCTGGGGATGTTCGTGTCGTGACCGATGGACAGCGTCGCGGTGACACCATTGGTGTGCAGGTCGACCGACCTCACCTCACCGACCTTGACACCGCGGTAGGACACCTCGGCGCCCTCGAAGATGCCGCCTGCGTTCTTCAGCTGGACCTTCACCGTGAAGGGCTGATCGGTCAGGCGCACCTTCAGCAGGCCGAAGACGGTGTAGGTGAGGATCAGCACCGACAGCACCGCGAACACCGTCAGCTGCGCGATCACCATCCGCCGCTTCACCGCAACCCCCCGATGAGCAGCTGGGTGACCGCGTCGTTGGGCCGGGCGGTACCGCGCACCGCGTTCGACCCGGTCGGCTCATTGCGGACGACGCCACCCGCGCGTGGGTGGGCGGCCGGCGCGTTGAGCAGGAACTGGATGGTTCCGGAGATGTTGACGTAGTCGCCCGGTGCTGCGCGCGCGATCGACTGGCCGAGCTTGATGAGCGAGTCGAAGGTCGGGACGAGCTCGTTCTGCCGCGCCCGCAGTGCGTCCAGCGTCGGGCGCAGGTTGTCGAAGTCGGTGAGCAGGGCCGTCTGACTGCGGCGCAGGAGGCCATCGACGGTCGTGCCGAGCTTCGCGACCCGGGTGAGGAGCTGGCGGACGCGGACGGTGTCGTCGGCCAGGGTCTGCAGGGTCGGCGGGAAGAGGTCCAGCGCCTGCTCGACGACACCGGTGCCCTTGTTCAGCGACGTCGCCATCGCGGCGAGTCCGTCGAGTGTGCGGTCGATGTCGCCCTTGTGCGCGTCCAGGTTCGAGATGACCTTGTCCAACTGGATCAACAGGTCGCGGGCATCACCGGTGCGGCCTTTGAACGCCCGGTCGAGCTCGCTGGCGATCGTCTGCAACTTGCTCAGCCCGCCACCGTTGAGCAGCATCGACAGGGCCGCGAAGGTGTCCTCGATGCTGGGCGCATTGCTGGTGTCCCGCAGCGGCACCTTGGCTCCGTCACGCAGCACGCCCCGGCTGGGATGCCCGCTCGAGAGCACCGACACGAAGTCCTCGCCCAGCGGCGTGGTGAACCGGATCTGGAACGTCGCATCCTGGCCGAGCGGGAACTTCTTCTCCACGTCCAGACCGACATAGGCGCGGTAGTCGTGCGTCGTGATCGAGGTGACCTC
The DNA here is from genome assembly GCA_025966255.1 of Jatrophihabitans sp. Lineage (GTDB taxonomy): Bacteria > Actinomycetota > Actinomycetes > Mycobacteriales > Jatrophihabitantaceae > Jatrophihabitans. The sequence continues at coordinate 3,482 of JAOPVG010000321.1, read as the reverse complement.
GCCGATGACGACGCCGCCCACCTTGAGCTTCGCGCCGAGCGCCAGGTTCTGCACGTCACCGAACTCGGCCGTCAGCCGATAGGTCGCGCCGTGCGTGCCGGCCGGCGCGGGCAGATCCTCGAGCCCGACGCTGCACCCGGCCAGCAGCGCGGCCGCGCTGACTCCGACGACCAAGGCGGCGAGGCGACCGCGTCCGCGCGTGGTCATCTCGACCCCAGGCTGTGCGACAGATCGAGGTCCGGTGTCTTCGGGGAGCCGGGCGGGCCAGCGCGCTGGGCGACCAGGCCGATCAGGGCACCGCAGGCGGTGTGGGTCGCGGTCGCCTGACCGAGCCGCGCGTTCTGCGCCAGGATCGGCAGTATTGAGTAGAGGATGTTGTCGCCGCAGTACTTCTTGACGAACGTCCAGACATCCGCCGGAACGTCGAGCCGGGCCCACAGGGCGGTGCAGTTGTTCGGCGCTCCGGTGGCGCTCAGGCACGGGGAGTTCGGGTCGATGGCCCGGTTGAAATTCTGGAAGCCGAGCGGGGCGGTGTCGAACGTCTGGATGAGCGCCTTCTGCTCACTCATCACCGCACCGATCGTCGTGTTCAGATTCTTCACCGACCTGCCCAGGTGATCGGCATTGTTCTTGATGAACGACGCGACCTGCGCCAGGCCCAGCTGCAGGTTGGAGATCGCGGCCGAGATCGTCTGCCGCTCGTCGGCGAGCTGACCGGTGGCGGTGGCGAGATCGTCGTACAGGTCGTTGATGGTCGTGTCGTGAGCGGCGAGCTTGCTGGTCAGCGTGTCGAGGCCGGTGACGAGGTTCTTCAGCTCGTCCGGGTGCGCCGTGAGGGCGGGTAGTGCGGCCGAGATCTTCTCGATGGCCTGGTGCAGATCGGTGCCGCGACCGTTCGCCAGTTGCGCGAACGAATGCAGCACCGACGACAGCGCGCCGCCCTTGTTCGCCCCGTCCGGGCCGAGCATCTTCGACAGGTCGTCGACGCTGCTGTAGATCGAGTCGAGCTCCAGCGGCACGACTGTGTTCTTGAGGTCGATCACGCCGCCGTCGCGGATCGTCGGCCCGTTCAGGTAGGGCGGGGTGAGTTCGACGAACCGGTCGCTCACCGGGTTGGGGGCCATCAGTACGGCCTTGGCGCGGGCCGGGATCTTGACACTCGTCGGCAGCTCGATGACGACCTCGACGTAGGAATCGCTGGGCTTCACCGAGACGATGTGCCCCTTCGGCACACCTAGCACGTCAACGCTGTTGTCGGCGTATAGACCGGGGGTGGCGCTGAACCGCGCGGTGAACCGGTACGTGTCGCCGCCGGAGAACACGACGACCAAGGTGCTCGCCACGGCGACCGCGATGGCTGTACCCAGCGCGACGACGAGCAGACTGCGCCGGTTGACGCGCTGCCGGACGCGCCTCATGGGTTGCACGGTTTCTTCTGCGCGGCCGGGTTCTTCCCGCACCCGACGATCTGGTTGTCCGGCACCACTGTTGTGGGCGTGAGGAGGTCGAGCCACGGCCCGGAGCCGCCCACGTTCGTGAAGTTGATCGAGAACTGGCCGAGGTTGACGATCGCCGCCTGCAGGTGCGCCTTCTCCTTGGCCAGCACGCCGGTGACGGCATCGAGGTTGGCGAGCAGCGTGGTCAACTGCTTGCCGTTGCGCTGCATCAGCTGAGTGAGTGACTTGCCGAGGCGGGCGGTGTCGCGGAGCAGCTGCGAGATCACATCGTGCCGTTGCTGGATGAGGCGGAGGAACTCATCGCCCTGGACGAGCAGGCTGACGAGCGCACCGGAGTTCTGGTTGAGCGTCTTCACGATCGAGTCGGCCGCGGTGAGGATGCTGCTGATCTCCCGTTGCTTGCCGGCCAGCGTGGTCGACAGGCTGGAGAGGCCGTTGAGCGCGGCCTTCACGTCGTTCGGGGCGATACCGCTGATCGTCGTCGCCAGCGTGCTCAGGGACTTGCGGAGCGTCGGCAGGTCCGTCTTCTTCGAGAACTGCCCGAACGACTCGAGCGCACCGAGCAACGAGTAGGGAACCACGGTGCGGCTGACCGGGATCGTGTCGTTCTCGGCGAGCGGTCCGGGGCCATGGGACTCGACCTGCATGAACACGTTGCCGAGCACCGTCGCCACCTCGATGCTGGCCCGGCTGGCGGCGCCCAGAGCGAGGTCGGACTGCACCGAGAAACCGACGTGCACGTGGTCGCGCTGCACCGCGACCGAGTTGACCGAGCCGACGCTGATGCCCTCGACGCGGACGTCGTCGCCGCTCTTCAGCCCGTCGGCGTTCGCGAAGTCGGCGTAGTAGGAGTGGGTGGGATTGACGCCCGGTATTCGGTCGAGGTTGACCGCGACCAGCACGCCGGCCACGGCCAGCACGGTGCCCCAGATGGCTACCGACACCTGGTTGCGGTCACGCATCGGCTTGAGCCGCAATCGCCTCATGAGCAGGCCGCCGTGTGCTGGGCCGAGCCGCCGACCCGGCCGTTGGGCAACGCCAAGGGCACCTTCAGGCCGAGTTTCCCAAGGTCGATCGAGCCGAGGATGCCGCCGGTGATGCCACCGAGCAGGCCACCCAGCGGACCGCTCAGCAACCCGGTCAGGGACTGCACGAACTGCGCGGCCGTGACCTCCACCGTGCCGTACGTCTTCACGGCGGCGTTGCAGACGTAGATGTTGATCCAGTTGCCGTACTGCGTCACGCGCGCGAACGTCCCGAATGCCGACTCGAAGCCGGTGATCAACCGGCCGAACTGATCGGTGTGCGTGGCGAGGACGCCGGTGAGCGAGGCAGCATCGGAGATGTCCTGCGGCAGGCTGTGGTTGTCGAGCTTGTCGAACAGCCCACCCACCGACCCGATCAGTCGATCGACGGCGTTGAGGGAGTCGATGATCGCCGGCCCCTCTTCGTGCAGCTGGGCGGTGAGGGAGTGCAGTGTCGTCACCACGTTCGCGAGCTGGTTGTCGTGCTTGGACACCGTGGTGAGCAGACGCGACAGGCTGTCGACGACCTGTACGAAGGTCTGGTCGCGCTGGGCCAGGTTCGACGTAAGTCCGGCGGTGCTGGAGATCAGGTCGTCGAGGCGGCCGGTCTGCCCTTGCAGCACGTCGATGATGTCTTGGGACAGTTCGTTGACCTGCTGCGGCGTGAGCGCGGCGAACAGTGGCCGGAAGCCGTTGAACAGGTCGGTGAGCGACAGCGCCGGGGCCGTCTGCTTCTGCGGGATCGTGCCGCCGACCGGCAGGGTCGCGCCGGGCTTTCCGCTCGGCTGGGTCAGGGCGAGGTAGCGTTGGCCGAGCAGGTTCGCGTACCGGACGACGGCCCAGGTGTTCGTGGTGATCGGCTGATTGCCGTTGGCGTCGAAGGTCACCTTGGCGTGCTCGGCGTCGACGAGCTGGATGTCGGTCACCTTGCCGACCGCGACCCCCGACACCCGCACCGGGTTGCCGGCGCGGAGACCCGAGACGCCGTCCGCTCCGCCGA
>JAOPVG010000301.1 GCA_025966255.1 Jatrophihabitans sp. | reverse complement strand
TCGCGAGAGGACCGGGTACTCGAACGCATCACCAGCTTCCGCAAGCGCCGCCCGCGCCTGCTCGAGGAAGTCGTCACCCTCGCCCACGGCGCCGGCGGCAAGTCGTCCGCGGCGCTCGTCGACTCGGTGTTCCTCGAGGCGTTCCGCAATCCCGAGCTCGAGCAACTCGGCGACGGCGCCGTGCTCACCCTGCCGTCCGGTGAGCGGCTCGCCTTCAGCACGGACTCGTTCGTCGTCTCGCCGCGCCGCTTTCCCGGTGGCTCGATCGGCCAGCTCGCCGTGCACGGCACCGTCAACGATCTGGCCGTGAGCGGCGCGAAACCGCAGTGGCTCTCGGCGGCCTTCGTCATCGCCGAGGGGCTGCCCATCGCCGAGCTGCGTGAGATCGTCGCCGACATGGCTGCGGCCGCCCGCGAAGCCGGCGTACTTCTGGTCACCGGCGATACCAAGGTCGTCCCGCAGGGGGCCGCCGACGGGTTGTACATCACGACCACCGGCGTGGGGATCATCCCGGCCGGCCGGGAACTGTCGGCGGCGAAGGTCCGCCCCGGTGACCGGCTCGTGCTGTCCGGCACGCTCGGAGATCACGGCATGTCGGTGATGATGGCGCGCGGTGACCTCGACATCGAGGCCGAGATCGAATCGGACACCGCGCCCGTGCACGAGCTGGTCGAACTGCTGCTCGCCGCCGCGCCGGCCACCAGGTGGATGCGCGACCCGACGCGCGGAGGTCTCGGCACCATCTGCAACGAGCTGGCTCAGGACGCCGGGCTCGCGGTGATCCTCGACGAGCAGTTGCTCCCCGTGGCACCGATGGTGCAGGGCGCTTGCGACCTGCTGGGCATCGACCCGATCTACGTGGCGAACGAAGGCAAGTTCGTCGCAGTGGTGGCACCGGACGAAGCCGAAGCCGCGGTAGCGGCGCTGCGCACCCACCCGCTCGGCGCCGACGCCACGGTGATCGGCGAGATCCTGGCCGAGCCCGAGGGCGTGGTGGCCCTCCGGACCGCCTTCGGCGGCAGCCGCATCGTCGACATGCTCGTCGGCGACCCGTTGCCCCGCATCTGCTGATCCCCTGCCCCGACGAACCTGTCTCAAACGCCGAAGGAGTCACCATGTGTCTCGGAATTCCCGGCCAGGTGGTCGAGATCGTCGATGCTGACGCGTATCTGGCCAAGGTCGAGGTCAATGGCATTCGGCGCACGATCAGCGTGCGGCTGCTCGCCGAGCAGAACCTGTTACCGGGGGACTGGGTCCTGGTGCACGTCGGGTTCGCGATGGCGAAGATCGATCAGCACGAGGCCGACCTGACGCTCGAGGCCGTGAAACAGATGGGCCAGTCGTACTACGACGAGATCTCCGCCTTCGATTCGACCGCGATCTAGGAGCTGTCATGAAGTTCGTCGACGAATTCCGCGATCCGGCGGCCGCCCGCGCCCTGGTCAAGTCGATCACCGACCTGACCGCCGATGACGAGTTCAAGTTCATGGAGGTGTGCGGCGGTCACACCCACACCATCTACCGGCACGGCATCGAGCACATCCTGCCGGCCGGGGTCGAGCTGGTGCACGGACCGGGCTGCCCGGTGTGCGTGATCCCGATGGGCCGCATCGACGACGCAATCTGGCTCGCGGAGAAGCCGGGCATGATCTTCACGTCGTTCGGGGACATGATGCGGGTGCCCGGCAGCACCGGGAGTCTGCTCGACGCGAAGGCCCGCGGTGCCGACGCACGGTTCGTCTACTCACCGCTCGACGCGCTGCGCATCGCCATCGAGAACCCGGACAAGGAGGTGGTGTTCTTCGCCGTCGGCTTCGAGACGACGGCGCCGTCAACCGCGGTGACCCTCGTGCGAGCCAAGGAACTGGGCGTCAAGAACTTCACCGTCTTCTGCAACCACGTCACGATCGTGCCGCCGATCAAGGCGATCCTGGATTCGCCCGATCTCCGGCTGAACGGGTTCCTCGGCCCGGGTCACGTGTCGACCGTCGTCGGCAACCGGCCGTACCGGTTCGTGCCCGAGGTCTACGGCAAGCCGATCGTGGTCGCCGGATTCGAGCCGCTGGACATCCTGCAGTCGGTGTACATGCTGTTGGCGCAGATCCGGGACGGCCGCTGCGAGGTCGAGAACCAGTACGGCCGGGTAGTGCGGGACGACGGCAACCCGCAGGCGATCGCTCTGCTGGCCGAGGTGTTCGAGCTCCGTCCGCACTTCGAGTGGCGCGGGCTCGGCTTCATCAGCCAGAGCGCGCTCAAGCTCAACGCCAACTACGCGGACTTCGACGCCGAGCTGCGCTACGACATGCCCGGCGTGCGGGTCGCGGACCCGAAGGCGTGCCAGTGCGGCGAGGTGTTGAAGGGCGTCATCAAGCCCTGGGAGTGCAAGGTCTTCGGAACCGCCTGCACGCCCGAGACGCCGATCGGCACCTGCATGGTGTCGCCCGAGGGCGCGTGCGCGGCGTACTACAACTTCGGCCGGCTGCACCGCGAGACCGCGCTCCTCGTCGGGAACTCCAGTCAGACGAGATAACCGCACGCCCTACTCGCGGCGCGCCGGGCGGTAGAGGTTGATCGGGCGGCCGGTGGTGCCGTACTCGAGTTCCAGGTCCAGCGCGCCCCGCCGGTGCAGCTCGGTCAGGTAACGCTGCGCGGTGGGTCGGCTGAACCCGAGCTGGGCGGCGATCGAGCTGGCGCCGACGGGGCCGTCGGCGCCTTGCACGGCTTGCAGGATCTTGGCCATCGTCGGCGGGAGCAGCCGCGGTTTCGACGTGCCGCTGGCGGGCTGGCGCAGCAGATCGTAGAGCGAATCGACGGTGGCCTGATCAGCCTCACTACCCGGCGCGGCGCTCGTGACCTGACCGCGCCAGCGGCGGTAACTCTCCAGCTTGTCCTTCAGCTGGCCGAAGCCGAACGGCTTGACGAGGTAGTACATCGCGCCGAGTCCGATGGCCGCGCGGACGGAGTCGAGATCCCGCGCGGCCGTGATGAAGATGCAGTCCGGGGCGGCGCCGGCTCCGGTCAGTGAGCGGAGCAGGCTCAGGCCGTCCTCGTCGGGCAGATAGATGTCGAGCATCAGCAGATCGGGTTGTTCGGTCTTGATCAGTTCGCGAGCTTGGGCCGCCGTGTGCGCCTGCCCGACGCAGACGAACCCGTCGATCCGCTCCACGCTGGTGGCATGGATCTGCGCGACGCGGAAGTCGTCGTCGACCACCAGCGTCCGGATGGGAGGTTGCTCAGTCATCGCGTCCGCGGCTCGGCCAGCGTCTTCATGCGAGCGTTCTTGCGCTCGTCGGGTAGGGGCAACCGCACCTCGAAGCGGGCGCCGCCGACCGAGGTCACCGTCACGGTTCCGCCGGCCCGGTGCACCAGCCGCTGAACCAGCGCGAGCCCGAGTCCGCGCCGCGAGTCGCCGCGCGGCGACTTCGTCGAGTATCCGTCGATGAAGATGTCGTCGACCACGTCAGCGGGGATACCCGGGCCGTTGTCCGACACCACGATGAGGATCTCGTCGTCATCGGCCAGGTGCACCGTGACGGTGCGTGGTTCCGGTTGTGGAGCCACCGCGTCCAGCGCGTTGTCGACGAGATTGCCGATGACCGTCATGAGGTTCGCGGCGTCGGTGTCAGGCACGTCGAGATGCGAATCCGAGGTGACCCCCACGGTGATCTCCCGCTCGGCCCCCACGGCCAACTTGGCGAGCAGCAGCGCCGCCACCACCGGCGGGGCGATGCGCTCGCGCAGGTCTTCGGCGGAGGCCAATTCGTTCTGGGTAACCGTCGTGACGAAGCGGCTCGCCTCGTCGAATTCGCCGAGGTCGATCAAGCCCGCGATGACGTGCAGACGATTGGTGAATTCGTGCTCCTGGGCCCGTAGGGCATTGGCCAGGCCGGTCATCGCATGCAACTCGCGGACCAGCGATTCGAGTTCGGTGCGGTCGCGCAGGGTAACCACGCTGCCGACATCGCGGCCCGCGACGATCACCGGGTTGCGATTCACGATGAGCAACGAGTCGTCGGTCAGGACGCTCTGGTCCATGCTCGGTCCGCGTCCGTCAAGCACATCGCGCAGCCGGCCGGGCGGGAAGATCTCATCCACCGATCGGCCGACGACATTTCCGTTGACGCCCATCAGTCGCCGCGCCTCGTTGTTGATGAGCGTCACCCGGCGCTTGGCGTCGAAGCCGATCACACCCTCGCGGATGCCGTGCAACATCGCCTCACGGTCCTGCAGCAGGGACGAGATCTCGGAGATCTCCAGCCCGAAGGTGACGCGTTTGAGAGCCCGCGTCATGAACAGCGCGACCAGCGCGCCGACCCCGAGGGCGATCGCGGAGTAGAGGGCGATCGCCGCGATCTGCTGCTGAACCGCACCGGCCACTTCGGTCTCGACGATGCCCACCGACACCTGCCCGATGACATGGCCGGCCTTGTCGAAGATCGGCGCCTTACCGTTCGCCGAGCGACCGAGGCTGCCGTGGTCGATTCCGACGTGGTCGCGGCCGTCGAGGACGGCGACCGGCTCCTCGAGACGGCGACCGATGAGGGTCGGGTTGGGATGCGAGAAGCGGATGCCGGCCCGGTTGGTGACGACGACGTAGGACGCACCGGATGCGGACTCGACGTGGTGCGCGAGAGGTTGGATCAGGTGCGTCGGGTCGCCGGCCAGCACGGCGGCCCGGACGTCGGGGATCTGCGCCACGACGTTCGCCATCGCGACCGCCCGTCCCTCGTACTGCGTGTCGAACGTGCGGCGGGTGAGCTGAACGTCGAGGACGCCGCCGATCACCACCGTGGCCAGGAGAATGCCCAGAACGGCCAGCAGGATCCGCGACGCGAGCGTCTTCAGTCGCCACATGCTCGGTCCTCGCTCTCCGCCGGAAACGTCGTCGTCGCGTCCGCGGCCCGACTCGGCATGTAAGCACGTCCCGCGGTGGCGGGGAAGGAATCGCGAGCACAACGCACAGAACCTGTGGAAACTTTCTCACAACGAACTCTTCATCCGCTATCTACACACAACCCGGCATTCCCCGAGAACGAGCACAACGGTTCCGCGGCGCTGTGAGTCAGAGCACCCTCCTGAAATCAACTTCAGCAGAGGAGCTCGAGCGTGCCGATGAGCACCAATCCAGCGACCAACGCCATCGAACTGAGGGGCGTGACGAAACGATTCGCCACGCCCTCCGGCGAGGTATTCACCGCGCTTCGTGACCTGGACATGGAGGTTGCCCCCGGCGAGTTCTGTGCGGTAGTCGGGCCGACCGGGTGTGGAAAGTCCACCACGCTGACCCTCGTCTCGGGCCTGGAAAGGGCGAGCAGGGGGACGGTCAAGGTCGACGGACGGCCCGTCTCGGGCATCACGCCCGGGGTCGGTTTCATGTTCCAGACCGACGCGGTATTTCCCTGGAAGAGCGTCCTCGACAACGTCGCGGCCGGCCCGCGGTTCCGCGGCGCCGGTCGCCGCAAGGCCAACGAGGCGGCGCGGGACTGGCTGCGGCGAGTCGGCCTGGCCGGCTTCGAGGATCGCTATCCGCATCAGCTGTCTGGAGGCATGCGGAAGCGGGTGGCGCTGGCCCAGAGCCTGATCAACGAGCCGCGCGTGCTCCTGATGGACGAGCCGTTCTCCGCCCTGGACGTGCAAACCCGGTCGATCATGTCCGACGAGCTGCTGGCGCTGTGGGAACAGACCCGGCCCGCGGTGATCTTCGTGACGCATGACCTCGAGGAAGCCATCGCGCTCGCCGACAAGGTGATCGTCCTGACGGCCGGCCCGGGCCGGATCAAGGCGACGTTCCAGATCAATCTGCCGCGTCCGCGCAAGGCGCAGGAGATCCGGTTCACCGACGAGTTCGTCGCGCTGTACTCCGAGATCTGGGAGGCGTTGCGCTCGGAGGTCGAAACCGCGTACGCCCGCTCGACAACGGAGGTGGCACCGTGACCCGGGCCCGCGAGGCGGCGGACACGCCCCGAATCGACCCGGCGGCCATGGAGAACCTCGAACTCGACGAGCCGCGGCCGCCGCGCATCTCGCGCCGCGTCCGGCGGCGCCTCGTGCTCTATGTGTGCCGCATCGCCCTCGTCGTGATCGTGCTCGGCGGGTGGGAGATCGGCGTCAACACCAAGCACATCGACCCGTTCTTCTGGGGTCAGCCGTCGGGGGTGTGGCGGCAGCTGAAGACCTGGATCACCGACGGCACCGCACAGGGCTCGCTGGCCGAGCAGATCCTGGTGACGTTGCAGGAAGCGGTGTACGGCTTCGTGATCGGCGTCGTCCTGGGCGTCGTGCTCGGCATCGCCCTCGGTCGCAACCGCTTCCTGTCGGATCTGCTCTCGCCGTTCATCAAGGTCGCGAACTCGATCCCGCGCATCGTGCTCGGGTCGCTGTTCTCGATCGCCTTCGGCTTCGGGATCACGTCCAAGGTCGTGCTCGCCGTCGTGCTGGTGTTCTTCGGCGTCTTCTTCAACGCCTTTCAGGGCACCCGCGAGGTCGACCGCAACCTGCTGTCGAACGCGCGGATCCTGGGGGCGTCGCGATGGCAGACCACCCGGCAGGTCGTGCTGCCCTCGGCCTTCACCTGGATCCTCGCCAGCCTCCACGTCAGTTTCGGCTTCGCCCTGATCGGAGCGGTGGTGGGCGAGTTGCTCGGCGCAGACAAGGGCATGGGCCTGCTGATCCGTAACGCCCAGAACAACTTCTCACCCAACGGCGTGCTCGCCGGGATGGTGATCATCGGGGTCATCGCGCTGATTGCCGAGGGCCTGATCACCGCGCTGGAGAACCGGCTGCTGCGCTGGCGGCCCCCGCAGACGGGCGGCGGCGATGTGAACATCTGACCGCGCGAACGGCCGCGCTCATCCCGCTCGACAACCGCATCCGTCCTCATCAGCGAGAGGTATTCATTCCGTGAACAGACGACTCACGACCGCGGCGGCACTCACCGCCGCCGCTGTGCTGGCCCTCACCGGCTGCAGCAGCAAGGCGTCCCAGAGCCAGAACGTGGCCGGCGGCTCGGCGGCGCCCAACGCCCCCAAGGTCACGATCATGGTCGGTGGGCTCTCCAAACAGATCTACCTGCCGTTCATGCTCACCAAGCAGCTCGGCTACTACGACAAGGCCGGCGTCAACGTCAATCTGATCGACGAGCCGGCCGGCGGCGACGCGACCAAGAACATGATCGCCGGGCAGGTGCAGGGTGTCGGCGGCTTCTACGACCACAACATCGCGCTACAGGCGCTGAGCAAGTCGTCCGAGTCCGTCGTATCGATGTTGCAGATTCCGGGCGAGGTCGAGGTGTGTCGCAGCGATCTGAAGGGCAAGATCAAGTCGCCCGCCGACTGGTCGGGCAAGTCGCTGGGCATCACCGATACCGGTTCGTCGACGGACTTCCTCACGCAGTACCTCGCGACCAAGAACGGCGTCGATCCGTCGAAGACCGTTCGTCGCGGTGTCGGTGCCGGCGCGACGTTCATCGCCGCGATGAAGCAGAAGGCGATCGACTGCGGCATGACGACCGAGCCGACCGTCTCGCAGGTGCTCAAGGACAACACCGGCTTCATCCTGCTCGACATGCGCACGGCGGCCGGGTCCCGGCAGGCGCTGGGCGGAACCTACCCAGCCACGTCGCTGTACATGACCACTGCGTACGTCAACGCGCACAAGGACGTCGTGCAGAAGCTCGTCAACGCCTACGTCTCCACCTTGAAGTGGATCCAGGGCCACACGGGCACCCAGATCGCCGACGTGATGCCGGCCGACTACTACGCCGGCGTGGGTAAGCCGGCGTATGCGAAGGCGCTCGACTCGGAGAAGGGGATCTTCAATGCGACGGGCATCATGCCGCCCGACGGTCCGAAGACCTGCCTCGCCGTCCTGTCGGCCTTCAACGCCACGGTGAAGGGCAAGAAGATCGATCTCGCCACGACCTACACCGATCAATTCGTGAACGCAGCCAAGCCGGTCGCCTGACGGCTGGAGTCACGAGGGCTGTCCCGGGTCCCCCTCCCGGGACAGCCCTTGCGGCTATCTGGACCCGGTTCGGATCAGCTCCATACCGTTCGACACCGTGATCACCTGCGTCGTGGACGACGTCACCGATCCGGCCGAGATCGCCGCGGCCATCGGAGGCTTGATCACGGGCGACGCCGCGCCGCGGATCCCCGCTCTATGCGGGCTTCGACACCGTCGAGCACCGTCTGCAGCCCGAACAGGAACTCCTCCTGCGCGAAGTCGGTGTCGTCCTGCAACGAGCCGGACATCAGGGCCGCGGACAGGTACGGGAAGTCGTCCTCGTCGATCAGCTGGGCCAGGCGGCGCACGTAACGATCGTCCGCCTCGCGTTCGGTGAGCGGGTTGTGCTCGAGGGCGTCGCCGATCTGGGTGCTCAGTAGCACCTGACCGCGGACGTAGACCTCGGCGAGCAGCAGCGACGAGAGCTTCTCCTGCTCGGACAGCGGCGTGCCGGCAAAGGCCTGCAGGCCGCGCTCCATCCACCTCAGCTGGTTCGGCGCGAGGGGCGGCTCGCTGATGGGGATCTGGACGATCCAGGGGTGCCGTCCGAGCGCAGCCCGGTTGAGCGACGCCCACGTCTGCAGCTGCTTACGCCATCCGCCGTTCGATCGCTTCCGCGGCGGGGGACCGTAGGCCGAATCCACCATGGCGACAAAGAGATCGCTCTTGGCGTCGACGTAGCGGTAGAGCGCCATCGTGGTCACCCCCACGGCGCCGGCGACGGCGCTCATCGATACCGCGTCCAGCCCGTCGGTGTCAGCGATCCGAACGGCGGCGGCGGCGATGTCGTGGATCGTGTGGGCCGGCTTGGGGCCGCGTCGGCCGGGCTCATCGCGTCCCCACAGCAGTCGCACGACGCGCGGCAACTCCTCCGCCTTCGACGGCTCGTCCATCGCCCTCCCTCTCGGTCAAGAACTGTTTGCATCCTACGCAGATCGCTGCTAATTTCTGCGTACGACGTATACCGTATACGTTGCACACAGTAATTGAGAGGTTGAAGATGACAGTCGCTGTCGACTCCCTAGCCCCATCGAGCGAACTCAAGGCCGGCCGCAAGGAGTGGATCGCGCTCGCCGTTCTGGCGCTGCCCCTGCTGCTCGTCTCCATGGACGTCTCGGTCCTGTACTTCGCCGTCCCGTTCATCAGCCGCGACCTGTCGGCGAGCGCAACCCAGCAGCTGTGGATCTTCGACATCTACGGCTTCGTCCTCGCCGGTCTGCTGATCACGATGGGCGCCCTGGGCGATCGCATCGGTCGGCGCCGGCTACTGCTGTTCGGGGCGACTTCGTTCGGCGTCGCTTCGGTCGCGGCGGCCTATGCCCAGAACCCCGCCGAGCTGATCGCGGCGCGAGCGCTGCTGGGCATCGGTGGCGCCACCCTCATGCCATCCACGCTCGCGCTCATCCGCAATCTGTTCCACGACGCCGGTCAGCGCGGGAAGGCGATTGCGGTGTGGAGCGCGGTGATGCTGGGCGGCGTCTCGCTCGGCCCGGTGTTCTCGGGACTGCTGCTCGAGCACTTCTGGTGGGGCTCGGTGTTCCTGATGAACACACCGGCCATGGTGCTGTTGCTCGTGCTCGCGCCGGTGCTGCTGCCGGAGTTCAAGAATCCGTCCGGCCACCGCTTCGACCTGCTCAGCTCGGTGTTGTCGCTGGGCGCCGTCCTTCCGGTCATCTTCGGCATCAAGCGCGGCGCCACCGACGGCTTCGGCGTCGTGCCCGCGCTGTGCATCGTCGTCGGCCTGCTTGTCGGATGGGCGTTCGTCACCCGGCAGCGGCGCGCGGCCGACCCGATGATCGAGCTGCCGCTGTTCCGCAACCGGGCCTTCATCGGCTCGCTGATCGCGAACACCATGGCGATGTTCACGCTCGTGGGCAACGCTGTGTTCCTCACCCAATACCTGCAGCTGACGCTGGACATGAGTCCGTTGCGGGCTGCGTTGTGGAGTCTCGTGCCATCGGTTGCCGTCGCCAGCGCTGCCCCGCTCGCGACGGCCCTCGGTCAACGGCACGCCCGCGGCAATGTGATGGGCGTCGGCTTCCTGGTGGCTGCGGCCGGCTTCCTGGTGCTCACGCAGCTGCGGGCCGACTCGCACCTGATCGTCGTGCTCGTCGGGGCCGGCGTGCTCAGCGTTGGCCTGGTCGTGATCCTCACGTTGGTCACCGACCTCGTCGTCGGGACGGTCAGCCCCGAACGGGCCGGGTCTGCGTCCGCGCTCATGGAGACCTGCAGCGAGTTCGGTGGCGCGTTGGGGATCGCGGTGCTCGGCAGCATTGGCGCGGCGGTCTACGGCAGCAGCATCGGTCGCCACCTCGATGGGCTGTCGGGCGACCAGGCCCACGATGCGCGTCAAGGGCTGGCCGGCGCCCTGGCGACGAGCGACCACCTGCCCGGGTCGCTGGGTCAGACGGTGCTCAGCGCGGCGCGGACCGCGTTCACCGACGGCATGAATGTCGTGGCCTGGGTCGGCGCGGCCGTGCTCATCGCCACTGCGGTCGCGACGGTCACGCTGCTGCG
>JAOPVG010000289.1 GCA_025966255.1 Jatrophihabitans sp. | reverse complement strand
CGCAGCAGCTGCCAGCACTCCTCGACGGCGTCGGCCGCGATGTAGTGCACGCCGGCGAAGGTGGGGTTCGCGGCGTAGAACTTGTCGTAGCCGGCTTGTACCCGCTGGAACACCGGGTTGTCCGGCCAGGTCTCGCGCCGCGGGCGGGGCTGCGGCATCTCGCACAGCCACTGCTCGAGCCCTTGATGCATCGGATCAGCCACCAGCAACCGGTGCATCGCGGTCGTGCCCGTCCGCGGCAGGCCCGTCACGAAGATGGGACGTTCGATCGCGACGGCAGCCGTCTGCGGAAGCCGCGCCCAGCCGGCCTCGCTGGCCAGGCGGGCCATCAGCGCGCCGCGCAACTCCGAGCGCTTCACCCGGCGCCCCAGATCGGTGAGCGCCTCGTCCTCCGCGTAGGAGCGGAGGAGCACGGCGAGGCCCTCGCGATAGTCGTCGCCACCGAAGTCGGTCAGTGTCGTCAGACGTGTCGCGGACGCCTCGAGGTCCTCGACCGTGCCCACCGAGTCACGGGTCGCCGCGCCCATCAGCGGCGGAACTCGCCGGCACTCATCCCAGCATCCGGTTCGCCACTGCGGCCTGCCGGGCCGCGATCCGAGCCCGCCACTCGTCCGGAGTGACGCGGGCGTTGTCGTAGTGCGGCAGCCGATCCGCGATCTCGTCGAAGGGCACGACCTCGACCTTCGGCCCGTCCGCTGCGGTGAACTCCCGCGACGTGCGCTGCCAACGGATCTGTAGATATCCACGCTGGTGCCCCGTGCACTCCAACCAGTTCGCAACACCGGGATCGCGCTCGCTCACCACGAAGCGGAGCAAGCCGTCCGGATCGTGTCGGGCCTGGTCGGCCGTGAGCGACGTCTGGTGGTTGGCGAAGTCCATCGACAGGTACCACATCGTGCCGAGCTGGAAGCCTTGATACGGCGCGTCCGACGCGGGCACGGTGATGATCAACGCCTGGTCGCCGTCCAGTTCGAAATGCCCGGCCGAGGAGTACTGCGTGGCCAACCCACCCGGCGTGAGCCGCGGCTCGGTCATCGTGTTGACCGGCAGCTTCAGGTAGAACCACTCGGGGAACTGCAGGAAGGTCTTGAGCTGCTGCACGAGCGTCTTCGCCGCCGCGTTGTAGCGCTTGCCGAGCAGCACCTCGTCGTGCCCGTCCGGGGCGGCGCCGATGCGGTCGACGCGCTGGATCGCGATCGTGCCCGGCTGGCTCGTCCAGTCACTCCACACTTCGCGCACGAGCAGCATCGACGCGCGCGGTCCCAGAACGAAGTAGTTCTTCGGCGGGTTGTCACGCGCCGGCCCGAAACGCAACTCGAACGTGCCGTCGACCCCGATCTCGATCGCGCGGTCGTCGAATGCGCTGAGACTGTCGGGCACGTCTGCCGGTGAGTAGTCGCCATTGAGGATCTGGAAGCTCAGGTCGGCGGTCGCGCCGCGGCGGCCGGTAACCACGTACTCGGCGTCGTCGCGGATCCGGGCACTGAAGTACAAGGTGTCCGGGTTGTCCAGCCCGATCTTCGTGTACGGCGTCGCCGAACGGATGAAGAACGGAAAGTCCCGCTCGAAGCCCCAGGCGGACGCCAGCGCCGCCCGGATGCTGCCGGCGAGATAGTCCAGCCCTTCGACGAGATCCTGCTCGGTGCGCACATGAGGCGCATCGCGCACAACCTTTTCAGCCGCAACGATGGCGTCCGCCAGTGATTCGGTGACCACGATCACCTCGCGGCTTCTGGATCGGCGGTACAACTGTGAACCGCGACGGTAGGGTGGACGACCTGACAGTAGAACGTGTTCTAGGTGGGGTCAATGTCGTCGTCGCGTCGCTCACCGCCGACCCAGCGGGTGATAGCGCTTCTCGACCACGTCCTCGCTCACCCCGGACAGCAATTCGGGCTCTCGGAACTCTCCCGGCGCCTCGGCATCAGCAAACCCACCTGCCTCGGCATCGTGTCGACGCTCAGCGACACCGGCTGGCTCGTCTGCGACGCACAATCGCGGGCCTATCGGATCGGCCCGGCGCTCGTCGCAGCGGGCCGGCTCGCCCGCCGCGCGGTCCCCGGTGCGGAGGTTGCCGAACGTCACCTGGCCGACCTCGCGACGCACTACGGCTCGTCGTGCTCGGCCTCGGGGGTCATCGGCGATGAGATCGTCGTGCTCGCCAACGTCCGGCCGGACGGACGCACCGACGGTCCTGATCCGGCGGCCCGGTACCCGTTCGCGCCGCCCGTAGGACTCATGTACGTGCTGTGGGACAGCGACCGCGCGGTCGAGAGCTGGCTGGCCATCCGGCCGGCGTTGCCGGTGACTCTGGACCGCGAGCATCTGCGCCGCGTCGTCTCCGAATGCCGCAGTCGCGGCTACCTGGTGGAGGGGTTGACAGAGGTCGGACGGCGGTTGCATACCCTGATGGCGGGTGTCGCTGCCTACGATCTACCCGACGAGGTGCGCGACCTGGTCGGCGAGATGGTGTCCACCCTCGGGGAAAGGGTGTACCTGGGGGCCGAACTGACCGCCCGCGGCAAGCACCCCACCCACCTGCTCGCTGCACCGACGTATGACCGCAACGGACGTCAGGAGCTCGTAGTGACGCTCGGTGTGGGCGACTCCATCACCGGCGCCGAAATATCGCGCCGGGGCAAGGCATTGATGGCAACAGCGGCGGCGATCACCGAAGAAGCCGGCGGAGTGCCGCCACGCAGAGAGGCAGCAGCCAGATGACCGTGACATATGAGATGTCACATCTCGACAAGCTCGAGTCGGAGGCCGTCTTCATCTTCCGCGAGGTTGCCGCTGCCATCGAGCGCCCGGCCCTGCTGTTCTCCGGCGGCAAGGACTCGGTCGTGATGTTGCACCTCGCGGTCAAGGCGTTCTGGCCGGCGCCCGTGCCGTTCCCCGTCATGCACATCGACACCGGCGAGAACTTCGACGAGGTTCTGGACTTCCGCGATCGGACGGTGCAGAAGTACGGCCTGCGCCTGATCGTCGCGAGCGTCCAGGACGACATCGACGCCGGTCGCTCGGTCGAGGACACCGGACCCCGCGCCACCCGCAACCGGCTGCAGACGGTGTCACTTCTGCGCGGCATCAACGAGAACCAGTTCGGCGCCGTATTCGGTGGCGCGCGCCGCGACGAGGAGAAGGCCCGCGCCAAGGAACGAGTCTTCAGCTTCCGCGACGAGTTCGGTCAGTGGGACCCGCGCAACCAGCGGCCCGAGTTGTGGAGCCTCTACAACGGCCGGCACCGCAAGGGCGAGAACATGCGGGTTTTCCCGCTTTCGAACTGGACCGAGCTCGACATCTGGTCCTACATCGAGGCCGAGCAGATCGACGTGCCCGAGCTGTACTACGCACACAAGCGGGAGGTCGTGGAGCGCGACGGCATGCTGCTCGCGGTGAACCGCTTCATCCAGCCGAGCGACGGCGAGGT
>JAOPVG010000261.1 GCA_025966255.1 Jatrophihabitans sp. | reverse complement strand
ATTGCGCGGTGCGCTCCTGTTGCTCGGGCCCACCGCACCGCAAGCGAACGTCTACGCGCTGACCGACTCCGGATTGCAGCAACTCACCCACGTGTCGGGTCGCGGCGTCGGCGTGACCACCGTGACGGCGAATGCGAGCCGCATCGTCGTCGGCGACAACGCCGTGCAGCAGGCCGATCGCATCGACGAAGTGCGCAGTGGAGCCCTGCACGACCTCGGCATCACCGGTGGATTCGCCCCGGCGCTGTCCACGGCCGGAGCCCTGGCCTGGGTCGCGCTCGATCAGTCCGCCCCGACGCCGGGCATCAGCAAGCCGAAGGGCTTCGTGGTCGGGCTGCGTAACTCACTGCACGGCAAGACAAGCATCGTCTACCGAACGCCGCTGTCGATGGGGTCGCCGCAATGGATCGGCGCGCACCAACTCCTGGTCGCCGCATCGGACGGGACGAGCACGCGGATCGTGCGTGTCGACACGACGAGTGGCACGGGAACGGTGCTGCGCACGATCGGGAGGAACGCGGCGCTGAATCTGACCGCCGGGCCCAGCTCCGTCTCCGTCACCGACGACAACGGCAGCGGCGTGGTCGTGTCGCTGGCTGGGAAGACGCAAGGCCCATTGCCGACCGGTTGGGCACCGCTGTGCTGGCTGTCCGGCGCGTCCCTTCTCGCCGCGCATGGCGGGCGCCTCGCCACCATCGGCTTCACGGCCGGCCAGCCGGGTCGGCCGCAGGAGTTCGCGACGATCCCGTCCGGCCTGAACGCCTACGGCGCGGCCTGTGGCCGCATCAAGCACTAGGAGGAACGGCCTTGCCGACGTACCGACCCGACCGCCCCGGCACCCACCCGGATTACGACTCCCCGGCGTACCGCAGCACGGCACTGCGGCATCCCACGAAGCCGTTGCACTTGTTGCCCCAGCGCCTGACCGAAGTCACCGGACCCCTATTCGGCGCCGATCGGGTGCAGCCCGGTGACGATGACCTGACCCACTGGGCGGGCGGCGAGGCGGTCGGGCAACGGATCATCGTGCACGGCCGCGTGATGGACT
This sequence comes from Jatrophihabitans sp., assembly GCA_025966255.1. Lineage (GTDB taxonomy): Bacteria > Actinomycetota > Actinomycetes > Mycobacteriales > Jatrophihabitantaceae > Jatrophihabitans. The sequence continues at coordinate 8,050 of JAOPVG010000261.1, read as the reverse complement.
CCGGTGGCCGTCCCGTGCCGGACACGCTGCTCGAGGTATGGCAGGCGAACGCGGGCGGCCGGTACCGGCACCCCGTCGACCAATGGGCGGCGCCGTTGGACCCGCATTTCGCCGGGCACGGTCGCACCGCCGCCGACTCCGACGGCCACTATCGGTTCACCACCATCAAGCCGGGCGCGTACCCGTGGAAGAACCACGCGAATGCCTGGCGCCCGGCGCACATCCACTTCTCGTTGTTCGGGCAGGCTTTCACCCAGCGCCTGGTCACCCAGATGTACTTCCCCGACGATCCGCTGTTCTTCCAGGATCCGATCTTCAACTCGGTTCCGGACGAGCGGGGCCGGGCCCGAATGGTGTCGGCCTACGACCACGATGTGACCACCGATCACTGGGCCCTCGGCTTCCGGTTCGACATCGTGCTGCGTGGGCGCGAGCAGACACCGTTCGAGAGCGAGCCCGACGATGACTGAGTTCGGCGCGACGCCGTCGCAGACCGTCGGTCCGTTCCTGTCCATCGGCTTGGTCTGGGCCGACGGCGCGCAGGTCGCCGCCGCCGACACCATGGGTGGGATCGAGATCGCCGGCCAGGTGTTCGACGGCGCGGGCGAAGTGGTGCCGGACGCGCTCATCGAGATCTGGCAGGCCGATCCCGACGGCCGGTTCCCGCACCCGGACGATCCCCGCGGCGCCGTCACCTATCCCGGCTTCCGTTCCTTCGGCCGATGTGCGACCGACGCGACCGGCCACTTCTCGTTCCACACCCTCAAGCCCGGCCGAGTCGACGACGAGCAGGCGCCGCACGTCGACGTCACCGTGCTCGCCCGCGGCCTGCTCAAGCACCTGGTCACGCGCCTCTACTTCCCGGACGAGACCGCGGCCAACGTCGCCGATCCGGTACTCGCCACGCTGGCCGAGGACGAGCGGGCGCGGCTCGTCGCGGTCGACATTGATGGCACCCTGCACTTCGACATCCACTTGCAGGGCGAGCGGGAGACGCCGTTCTTCACCGTCTGATCGCGACCGTCGGAACCGCGCGCGGCGGGTTGCGGGCGGGTCGGTCATGGTGCGAGCGTGGGCGGGGCGCCGGAGGGCGGCGTCCGGTGCGCTGCGGGCACCGCCCAGGCACGGGCGGGAAGGCCCCAAACCCGTGCGTACTGAGCGCCGACCGTGCCGCGGCCAAGAAGCTGGACGCCGGATGGGATGATGACGCAATGGCCGCGGTTCAGACGTCGGAAGACGCGCCTGCCGCAAACACCCGGCGGCGGTTCAGCGGGATCCTCCCGCACCGCATGTTGCGTTGGCGGCGGCCGATCTGGTGGCAGGAAATCGCGATCATCGTGTTCGGCTACTGGCTGTACACGCTGGGCCGAAACGCCGTCCCGGAGCAGGTGTCGATTGCGAACCGGCACGGGCGCAGCATCCAGCACCTGCAGGACATCCTGCACCTGAACTGGGAGCTGTCGTTCAACCACTTCGTCGCCGCGAATGAGTGGCTGGCGCAGATCATGGACTACTACTACGCAACCCTGCACTTCTTCGTGACGCCGGTTGTGATGGTGTGGCTGTTCTCGCGGCGTCCGCACCTGTATCGCGGCGCGCGTACCGTGCTCGTGTGCACAACGCTGCTCGGGTTGCTCGGCTTCTACCTGTATCCGACCTCTCCGCCCCGCCTGCTGCCGCAGTACGGCTATATCGACACCGTCATCAAGTTCGACACCTGGGGCTCGCTGGCCGACCCGAACATCGCCCAGCACTCCAATCAGTTCGCTGCGATGCCGAGCCTGCACATCGGGTGGGCGTTGTGGTGCGGCATCGCGATCTTCATCTGCGCCCGGCGCCGGTGGGTACGCGCCCTCGGCCTGCTCTACCCGGTCTGGACGCTCGCCGTGATCGTCGGCACCGCCAACCACTTCATTCTCGACGCCGTAGCCGGCGCGATCATCCTCGCGCTCGGCTTCGGGGTGCAGTACCTGCTCTCGGGGCGGGGCGCCTTCATCGCACCAATGGGCGCACCTGACTTCGGCCTGCCCGAGCGGCCGCTGCCCAGCCTGCACCACACCTCATAGGCCTTCAAACCAGGCTCGGCGCCATGAGCGCGGTCGACGGATCGAGGAATCGCGTCGCGGCCTGGACCGCCGCACCCAGATCAACCCGACATCGCGGGTTGTACACCGGCCCAGCGCCGTCGCGCAGCAGCAGGCTCGCCACGGCCACTCCTCGGGCCGGCACCGGCAGCGCGACGCCCAGCGCCGCAACCAGCCGACGAATCTCGTCCTCCCCCGCAAGGACCCGTTCACGCTGAATCGGTACGTGTGACTCGACCGAGGCCCGCGGTGAGTTCGCGCGGCGCAGCAAGTTCATCCAGTCGCGGGCCAACGTCCGGCGCCGGGCCGGTTCGACCAGCATGACGGCCCGCGCGGCCCTGAGCGGCGGCCCATCCGGCGAACGGCCGGCGGCGAGTTCGGTGTCCAACGCGAACGCGCGCCAATGAGCGAGCAGGCGGTGCCGCAGTCGGTAGAGGTCGTCCATGCACTTATCGTCGGTCGGACCGAGTCCGATCGTGAGTGGCATTATTGTCCGGGTGAGTGCCAAAACGGCCAACCTCAGCCGACGTCCGCACCGGGTGTCCGCTCTCGTCTGCGACGGACTCGCGCTGTTCGAGTTCGGCGTCGCCTGCGAGGTCTTCGGCTACACCGAGGCGGTCGATGATCTGGGCGTCGACTGGTACGACTTCACCGTCTGCGCCGCCACGCCGTCGGTGACCACCGAGAACGGTCTGCACCTGCAGGTCAGCCATGGTTTGGATCAGCTGCGCCGCGCCGACACGATCGTCGTGCCTGCCTTCGGCCCCCGTCGTGAGGTACCGGACGACGTCGTGCAGGCCCTGCGTCGCGCCCACCGACGGGGCGCGCGCGTGGTCTCGCTGTGTACCGGCGCGTTCCTGCTGGCCGCGGCCGGGCTGCTCGACGGGCGACGGGTCACGACGCATTGGGCCGAGTGCGGCGAACTGGCTCGGCGCTATCCACTCATCATGGTCGACCCTTCTGTTCTCTATCTGGACGACGGCGACATCCTGACCTCGGCCGGCAGCGCCGCGGGCATAGACCTCTGCCTGCACGTGGTCCGGTCGGATCACGGTGCCGACGTCGCCGCCCGCCTCGCCCGCCAACTCGTCGTGCCCCCCTACCGCGACGGCGGGCAGGCTCAGTACATCGAGACACCGCTGCCCGAGGTCCACGCAGCGGACCTGTTCGCCGACACCATCGCGTGGATGCAGGCCCACCTCGATCACGCCATCACCGTGGCGGATCTCGCCGCGCGCTCGGCCATGAGCCGGCGCACGTTCGCCCGCCGGTTCGCCGCGGCAACCGGCACGACGCCCTATCAGTGGCAGCTGCGCCAGCGACTGCAGCTCGCGCAGCGGTTGCTCGAGACGACCGATTCACCGGTCGACGTCGTCGCCGAACGCAGCGGGTTCATCCACGCCGGCAACCTCCGCAAGCATTTCGGACGGGTGGTCCGCACCACCCCGCAGGCCTACCGCCACGCCTTCCAGGCTCGCACCGCCTCGCCGCAGTCCAGCTCGCGCTAGGCGCAAGCCCCGGGGGCCGTCGGTCACGGACCGTAGAAGACGGTCTCCACCACCTTGCGGGCTCGGCGCGAAGCCCGGCGGTAGTCGTCGACGAGCTGCCCCGGGTCCGAGCCGAGCGGGTAGCCGAGCACCCGGGCGACGGCGACCAGTTCCGCGCCGAGCGTCGGCAGCTGATCCCCTGGCTTGTCGCGCACCAGCATGATCGCGTTGCGGACCCGGGTCGCCAGTCGCCAGGCGATCTCGAGCGTCTCGGCCTGCTTGCCGGTCAGCAGATCGGCCGCCGCAGCCGCAGCCAGCGCGTCGAGGGTGCGGGTGGTCCGCAGTCCGGGTACGGCGTGGCCGTGATCGAGTTGCAGCAGCTGGATCGTCCACTCGATGTCGGCGAGCCCGCCGCGGCCGAGCTTGGTGTGCGTCGTGGGGTCCGCACCCCGGGGTAGCCGCTCGCTGTCGATCCGTCCCTTGAGCCGGCGGATCTCGACGAGGTCCGCGGCCGCGACGCCGCCTTCGGGGTAGCGCACCGGGTCGATCATCTCCACGAACCGCGCGCCCAGCCCGGCGTCCCCCGCGACCGGTCTGGCCCGGAGGAGCGCCTGGGCCTCCCACGCCGACGACCAGCGGGCGTAGTAGGCCTTGTACGAGGCCAGCGATCGCACCAGCGCGCCGTTGCGGCCCTCGGGTCGCAGGTCGGCGTCCACGATGAACGGCGGGTCCGTGGACGACGGCGCTGCGAGCAGCGCGCGCACCTTACCGGCGACGTCACGCGCCACGTTGCCGGCCAGCTCCTCGTCCGCACCCGTGTCCTCGTGGACGAACGTCACGTCGGCGTCCGAGCCGTAGCCGACCTCGGCGCCGCCCAGCCGGCCCATTGCGATGATCGCGAAGCGGATCGGCAGCTCGTCCAAACGCCGGGCCGCGGCGACGTCGCGGATCGCCACTTGCAGGGTCGCCTCGAGGGTCGATTCGGTGGTGGCGCTCAGCGCCCGGCTCACTTGGCTGACGTCGGAGATGTCGAGCAGGTCGGCGAATGCGGTCCGCAGCAGCTCTTGGCGCCGCACCGCCCGTACGGCCGTGACCGCCGCGGCCGGCTCGTTCTGCCGGGCCGCGGAGTCGAGCATGGCGGCCCGGAGCTCGTCCGGATCCCGCGGCCGGAGCTGTTCCTCCGAGCCCAGCATCTGCAACGCCTCGGGGGCCCGGCCGAGCATGCGGGCGACGTAGCGACTCGTACCCAGCAGGTACGCGAGCCTGGACACCACGGTGTCGCCGTCGCGGAGCAGCCGCAGGTACCAGGGTGTCGAGCTGAGCTCGTCGGACAGCTTGCGGTAGGCGAGCAGGCCGGCGTCCGGATCGCTGGCGTCGGCGAAGTCAGAAAGCAGGACGGGCAGCAGCGCGCGCTGCAGCGCGGCCCGCCGGCTGAGCCCGGCCGTCAGCGACTCGATGTGGCGCAGCGCGGCTTGCGAGTCGTTGAAACCAAGCGCGGCGAGACGGCGGCCGGCTTCGGCGGTGGTCAGTCGCAGTCCCTCGGACGGGACGCGGGCGACCGCCTCGAGCAGCGGGCGGTAGAAGAGCTTCTCGTGCAGCCGACGCACCTCGCGGGCGTGCAGGCTCCACTCGGCCTCGAACACCGCTCGCGCGTCACCGCGCCGGTCGGGGCGGTAGCCCATCGCTCGGCCCACCCACGCGAGCGTGTCGGGGTCGTCGGGCAGCACGTGCGTGCGCCGCAGCCGGCGGAGCTGCAGGCGGTGCTCGAGCGTGCGCAGGAACCGGTACGCGTCGATCAGGCTCACCGCGTCGTCGCGGCCGACGTAGCCGCCGTTGCGCAGCGCGTCGAGCGCGGGCAGCGTCTCCGGCACCCGCAGCGACTCGTCGCCACGGCCGTGGACGAGCTGGAGCAACTGCACCGCGAACTCGACGTCGCGCAGTCCGCCGCGACTGAGCTTGATGTCCCGATCGGCGAGCGAGGCGGGGATGTGCGCGACGACGCGGCGCCGCATCGCGCGCACGTCGGAGACGAAGTCGGGTCGCTCGGCCGCCGTCCAGACCAGCGGAGCGATGACCTCGCGATAGGCACGGCCGAGGTCGCGGTCACCGGCGATCGGACGCGCCTTCAGCAGGGCCTGGAACTCCCAGGTACTCGCCCAACGCTTGTAGTACGCCTCGTGGCTGGCCAGCGTGCGTACGAGTGCCCCGTTCTTGCCCTCCGGGCGCAGGTTCGCGTCGACCTCCCACGCGACGGCGTGGCACAGCCGCATCGTCTCGCCGGCGAGTTTGGTCGCGGTGACGAGCGCCGCGTCCACCTCCCCGTCCCCGTCGCTGGTCGGGCTGACCGGTTCGCCTACGGCCTTGCTCCCTGCTTCGCCCGCGGCCTTGCTCGCCGGTTCGCCCACGACCTTGCTCCCCGGTTCGCCCACGAACACCACGTCCACATCGGAGACGTAGTTCAGCTCCCGCGAGCCGGTCTTGCCCAGCGCGATGATCGCCAGCCGACACGGCGCGGCGTCCTCGGCGAGCCCCGCCGCGGCTACCGCCAGCGCCGCCTGCAGGGTGTGTCCGGCGAGGTCGGCCAGCAGTTCCGTCACGACCTGGACGTCGAGATCGCCGGCGATGTCGCGGCCGGCGATCGCCACCAACTCGCGTCGATAGGCGCGCCGCAGCGCCTCGATCGCGGCCGGGCCGGTGACCGCGGCCCGGGTGCCACCGGTACCGGTCACCGGGTCGGCGACGTCGGCCCCGACAGACGCAGCGACCCGATCGCCGACCGCGCTCAGGTCGAACTCGTCGAGCAGCACCTCCCAATCACGCGGATGCAGGCGCAGATGAGTCGCCAACTCGACCGATACCCCGAGCAGCCCCAGCAGCCGGGCGCGCAGTTCGGGCAGCAATTCGAGAGCGTCGCGCAGCCCGCGGCCTTCCCGGGCGGCGACCATTTTGGCGAGGGCCCCGAGGGCGGCGTCGGGATCGGCGCAGCGGGCCATCGCGGCGACGACGACCGCCGCGGCATCGCTGGCCGGCTGGTTGGTCTCGGCGTCCCACCAACACAGCGGCGGCGCCGAGAGCAGCTGGGCGGCCCGCGCTCCCTGGTTGAACGAGAGCCTTGTCAGCCGGGCCGCGATCCGCCCGTCCGCGAGTGGGTCACTCATCCCTTGGCGCACGCGTTGTCGGCATGGGTAGCGAGGTGCGGGCCGCGTCGGCCTCGGCGGCGAGCGCGGCCCGGATCGCGGCCGGGTCGGTGACTGGCGCAGCCGTGGACGTGGGCACGCCCCGCGCGGCCGGAACCGCGGTCGGATCGCGCACCACCGCAGCGAACGCCTGCGCGAAGGGGGCCCACACCTCTTCGAGATCGTCGTGGACGGCGCTCGCCCGGCTCACGATCAGGTCGAGGTCGAACTCCTCGAGGCGCTGCGCGTCCGCCGCGGCCCAGCTGCGCACGGTCTCGGGCGTGGTCTCGATGTGGAACTGGACGCCCCACGCCAGCCGACCCAGCCGAAACGCCTGGTTCTCGCCCAGCGGCGAACTCGCCAGGTGCACCGCGCCAGGCGGCAGCACCGTGATCGCGTCGTAGTGCCATTGGATGACGTCGGGTGTGATCGGCAGCGGCCCGAACAGCGGATCGGTCGCGGCCGCCGCGCGCTTGGCAATCAGCTGCGCTCCGATCTCGGGACCATCCGGATTCGGCGCCACGCGCCCGCCATTGGCGACGGCGAGCAGTTGCGCGCCCAGGCAGATACCCAGCGTGGGAACCTCGTGGCGCACCGCGGCGCGGAGCAGGTCGCGCACGCCGGGCAGGAACGGCTCCGCCTGGTCGTCGTACACGCCCATGCCGCCGCCGAGGACGACCAGGCCGGCATATTCGGAGAGGTCCGGGGGCAGCTGCGCCCCGGCACCGAGGTCGCACAGTTCGATGTCGACACCGGCGTCGCGCAGCCAGTCACCGATCCGCCCGGGCGGATCGGCGTGATGCAGCTGGAGCATCAACAGGGGCGTGGGACCCACCCGAGCAACCCTACCCAGGCGGGTACGGAGGGCTCGGATCGCGGCTGGGCAACAACTTGGTACCAGACCTTCCAAAGCATGTGACGAAAGATACGGTGATCGACATGGCGGGCGACCACTCAGGCATCAGCGCCAGCGTCGATGGGATCACCCGGACATATCGGATCGATCGCAAGTCTGTCCTCGCCCTCGACGATGTTGGAAAGAAGTTCCTGCGCAGTTCCCTCACGGTGATCGCCGGGCCGTCTGGATCGGGCAAGTCTTCCCTGCTGCGCATCCTCGCCTGCGTGGAACGACCCGACTCCGGCGACCTCGAGATCGCTGGGCAGTCGGTGGCGACGGTGCGCGCCCGGCACCGACGCAAACTGCGCCGGCACAAGATCGGTTACATCTTCCAGGACCCCGTCGACAACCTGATCGAGTACCTGACCGCCGAGGAGCAGTTGCGCACCGCCGCCCGGCTGCGCG
>JAOPVG010000250.1 GCA_025966255.1 Jatrophihabitans sp. | reverse complement strand
ACGACATCGGCCACCCGCCGTTCGGCCACAACGGCGAGGCGGCGCTGCACGCGGTGGCCGCGGAGTGTGGCGGGTTCGAGGGCAACGCGCAGACCCTGCGCGTCCTCACCCGGCTCGAGGCGAAGGTGCTGCGTCCGTCCGGGGCGCCGGCCGGGCTCAACCTCACCCGGGCCGTGCTCGACGCCACCTGCAAGTACCCGTGGGCGCGGAGCGAGCAGACGCCGAAGTTCGGTGTCTACGCCGCCGACCGCTCGGCGTTCGACTGGCTGCGCGCGGCCGCTCCCGACGGGCGCCGGTGCCTCGAAGCCCAGGTCATGGACTGGGCCGACGACGTCGCCTACTCGGTGCACGACGTCGAGGACGGTGTGCACAGCGGCCTGATCCGGCTGGTCGAGGTCGATGACGCCGCCCGCGAGACGTTGTGCGCGATCGCCGCCGAGCAGTACTCCGCGCTGACCCCGGACGAGCTCGCCCCGGTGCTCGACTCGCTGCTCGAACTCCCCACCCTGCGCGATCTCGCGTCCTATGACGGCTCGTACCGGGCCCAGGCCGCTGCGAAGCGCGCGACCAGCGAACTGACCGGGCGCTTCGCCGGCGCTGCCGTCGCGGCGACCCAGGCGGCGTTCGGTGCCGCGCCGTTGGTCCGCTACGACGCCGACCTCGTCGTCCCGGCGTCGATCGCCGCCGAGTGCGCGCTGCTCAAGGCGGTCGCGGTGTACTACGTGATGCGCCGGTCGGGTACGCCAGAGCGGCAGGCCGGGCAGCGGCGGCTGCTCACCCAACTCGCCACCGCGATCCGCGACGGCGCTCCGGGCACGCTCGACCGCGGTTTGGCGCCGGCCTGGCACGAGGCGGAATCCGACGCCGCGCGGCTCCGCATCGTGATCGATCAGGTGGCCCAGCTGACCGATTCGTCGGCCCTCGCGTGGCACACCCGGCTCGTCCGGCCCGACTGATCACTTTCCGCGACGCGCGGTAGCGGCGACAATCGGTCCCAGGAACTTCGGACGGTTGGGGAGTCGCATGGCGCCACAGTTCGAGGCCGCCGTCATCGGGAGCGGAGACGCTCACAGCACGGCCGTCAGTGCGGCGACCTAGACTCGTGCCGTGGCAGGGCGGATCCGGGACGAAGACATCGCTCTGGTCCGCGAGAAATCGCCGATCGACGAGATCATCGGCGAGCACGTGCAGCTGCGCAACGCCGGTGGCGGCAACCTGAAGGGCATTTGCCCGTTCCACGACGAGAAGTCGCCGTCGCTGTCCGTGACCCCAGCTCGTGGCCTTTACCACTGCCTGGCCGGTGAGACCCGCGTCCTGACGAAGTCAGGCGTGCGTCCGATCTCGGAACTTGCGGGCCAAGTAGTCACCGTCCTCACCGAAGCCGGGCAATGGATCGACGCGCCCTTTTACAACTTCGGCGTGCAACCGCTGTGGGAAATCACGCTTCGGCGCAGCGGCCGGCGGAAGACCATCTTTGCCACCGATGAGCATCGCTGGTTTGTCGCGAGCGACACGAAGGGTCGCGAAAAGGCGACCGAATGCATTACTCGTGATCTGCGGGAGGGGCAGCTCCTCGCGACGTCGTTCCCGACGTCACGACCTGTTGCGTACAACGTTGTGCCGTCCCCATTCGGCATCGCCCGCGGAATCACGTTCGGCGACGGTCATCGTGCCCATCGCGGGTCATTCGCCAATCTGTTCCGCGGCAAGGATGTCGAACTGCTGAAATGGTTCCCGCTCAGTGACACCTACGAGCGGAGCGACCGGATCACCGTTACCGACCTGCCGGCCTACTTCAAGGCGCTGCCTGATCTCGACGAGAACGCCTCCTATCTGTACGGCTGGTTGGCGGGGTACTTCGCGGCTGACGGGTGTGTTGCCGAAGACGGGGCTGCGATCATCTCCAGCGCGTCGCCGGCCAATCTCGAATTCGTGCGCAATCTATGCACGCGCCTCGGGATCGGTACGTTCGGGATCGCGTCGCAGACCCGGTTGGGGATCGGCGACCGAATGAGCGACATCCACCAGGTCCGATTGATGACGGAGGATCTGACACCTGACTTCTTCCTGTTGGCGAAGCACCGGCTGCGGTTCGAGTCGAACAGCAACGCCTATAGCCGCCATTGGGTCGTCGAATCGGTTCGCCCGTCCGACCGCGTCGAGCCGGTGTATTGCGCCGTCGTCGAAGGCACCCATTCGTTCGTTCTCGAGGACAACATCCTCACCGGCAACTGTTTCGGATGCCAAGCGGGCGGAGATGTCATCCGTTTCGTCCAGGACATCGAGCACATCGACTTCAGCGAGGCAATCGAGCGGCTCGCAGCCCGGGCGCATGTCCAGCTGCGGTACATCGAGGGCGGCCCGATCCAGAGCCGCACGCACGGCCAGCGAGCCCGGCTGATCGAGGCTCACGCGGCGGCGGCGGCGTTCTACAGCGAGCAGCTGAGCAGTCCAGAGGCCGAACCGGCCCGTGAGTTCCTGCGGGCCCGCGGCTTCGACCAGGTCGTGGCCGCGCGCTACGGATGCGGGTACGCACCGTCCGGCTGGGACGCGCTCACCCGGCACCTGTTGGCCCGCAAGTTCACCGCGCAGGA
>JAOPVG010000243.1 GCA_025966255.1 Jatrophihabitans sp. | reverse complement strand
CGTCGGACTGCGCAGCCGGTCACTGGGGTTGCGCCCGTCGCGCCACGTCGACGTCCACCGTTGGCGCCGGATGCTGGGCGAGGCCGTGCCCCTGGCCATCGGTCTCGCCCTGACGATTGCGATGATGAAGATCGACATCCTGATGCTGAGCCTGCTCGACACCTTCGAGGCAGTTGGTCAGTACTCGATCGGTTACAAGTTCTCGGACATGATCGACACCATCGTGCTGGCGGCGGTGGCGCCGGTGAGCATGATGCTGGTGGCGGCATGGCCCTCGCAACCGAATATCTTTCGCGAGCGCTCCCGCACGGCGGCAACGGTTTTCACACTCGCCGGCGGTGTCTGCGTGGTCGCGTTCTGGCCGTCGGCGGCCCAGGTGATCCGTCTGCTGTATGGCGAGCGATTCGTCCAAGCCGCTCCCGCAGCCCGGCTGCTGGTGGTTGGAGCGGCGGTCATGGCGCTGGTCATCCTCGGGATCTTCCTGTTGACCGCCGCCGAGAAGCAACGGCGTTATCCGGCGGTGGCACTGTTCGGCCTGTCTCTCAACGTCGGACTGAACCTGCTCCTCATTCCGCGGTTGTCGTACTACGGGTCGGCCATCGCCACCGTGATCACGTGGGCGGTCACGGTCGTCCTGCTGTGGGTCGTGGTGGCCAGGTCGATGCCCGTCCGTGGTCTGTTGCCGCTGCGGGATCTCGCCTCCCTGGCTGTCGTCATCGCGGCCGTCGCGTGCGTCGGCTACTACCTGGTGCAGTGGCTGCCCGCGTGGTGGCCGGTGGTGTCGGCGAGCGCCGTCGTCGCATTCATCGGACTGGCAATGCTCTTCGGCCTCACCGCAGGAATCGGCGTCCGTCGATCGGCGCCGCAGTGAGCCGAGACGTCGTGTTCGTGTCGTACACCGGCCAGGTGTCGGGCGCCGAGAAGGTGATGCTGAGCGTGATCGGCGAAGCGCTGCGCGCGGGCAGTCGCGTGACGCTTGCCTGCCCGCCGGGTCCGTTGACCGGGCAGTTGCCCGAGGGCTGCGCACACGTCGTGATCCCCGAACTCAGCCTCGGCGGGCAGCGCGGTGTCGCGCGCATCGCAGCGGCGGCACGCTTGGTAGTGCGCTGGGCATTGGCGGCGGCGACGTTGCGTCCGATCGTGCGGCCCGCGGGCACCTCCACGGTGGTCAACTCTGTGTTCGCGCTACCCGCGCTGCGACTGGCCAGGCCACCGCGCGGCGTCGCGTGGCTGGTGCACGACGCCATGACGACGGGCGCCCAGCGCATGGTCATCATCGCCAGCAGGGGCGTGGTGCGGATCGCGGTGGCGTGTACGGAGGCCGCGGCGGCGCCCATCCGCGGTCTGGGGCTGAACCTCCAGACGGTGCCATACGGAGTGCGCTGGCCGGTGCCCCGGCTGACCGGAACGCGGCACGAGCCGCCAGTCGTCGGAATGCTGTCGCTGTTGACACCGTGGAAGGGCCACCGGGTGATGCTGGCGGCACTGGCCGAATTACCGGGCGTGACAGCGGAATTCGCGGGCGGAAACTTCCCCGGTGACGCCGGCTACGTCGAGGAACTGACCGAGCGCGCCAGTCGCCCCGACCTCGCCGGTCGTGTGCGCTTCCTCGGTCACGTCGATCCCGAGGTGGCGATGATGGGCTGGGACGTCCTGGTGTCGGCCAGCGTCTCGCCCGAGGCGGGGCCGTTGGCGGTGCTGGAGGCCATGTCCCATGGATTGCCCGTCGTGGCTACCGATCACGGTGGTCCATGCGACTTCCTCCGTGACGACGTCGGGGTGCTGGTGCCGCCGGACGACCCATCGGCCCTTGCTGCGGCGATCGCCTCGGTGTTGGCCGATGACGTTCGGCGACAACGGATGTCGGAGGACGGGCGGTGCCGGATCGCCGAGGAGCACGACATCGCCGTGACGTTGCCGTCGCTGGTGCGGGCGTTGACGGACTAGGCCGTGGCGCTCTCGGAACCCGTGAACCGGAGGGTCGCACCGGTACGCCGCTGGAGATTGCTGGCGTTGGTCGTGGTCGCCGCCGTGGCGGTTGCGCTCTACGTCGCGGGTTCCATGCGGGGACCCGGCTGTTCCATGGAACACGGGAAGGGGCGTACCGGCGGTTCGGACGGCGCAGGCATGTTGACGATGTCCGACGGCGACCTTGCCAGGACACTCGATACGGCGCGTGACGCGGGAATGTGGGCGGTCAGGGTCGACGTCGACTGGTCGCGCGTCGAAGCGCTTGCCGGCGAACGCGACTGGTCCGGGGTCGACAGGGTGATGAGTGCCGTAATCCAACACGGGATGTGCCCACTGGGCCTAGTGACCTACGCGCCGCCTTGGGCCGCCGACCCGGCGTTGCGCCCGACCGGAAACTACTTCGTTCCCCGCGATCCGCAACTCTTCGCGGACTTCGCGGCGACCGCCGCCAGGCGCTACCGCGACCGCGTGATGGTCTGGGAGGTGTGGAACGAGCCGAACACGCTCAAGTTCTTCCAGCCCCGACCCGACGCCGCCGCGTACGGACGGCTCCTCGCGGCGACCT
>JAOPVG010000231.1 GCA_025966255.1 Jatrophihabitans sp. | reverse complement strand
CGCGCCGCATCGACGATCGCCTCGGACACCGTGGTTGGCGCGTCGGAGTCGGCCCCGTAGATGGGCAGGACGCTGAGCTGGTCGCCGCCGAACGCGAGCGTGCGGGCCCCGAGGGCTGCACACCGGTCGAGACAGGCCTGCATGAGCAGGTTGGTCACAGAAGCAGCGCCGGTCGACCCGCCCAGGCCGACGATCAGCGGCGCGTCGGTCATCTTGTGCGCTCCCTCGCTAGACATCGCTTCCCACTCTAGGGTCGACGTCAGAGCTGAGCACGAGCCGGGAGGAGCACTATGACAGTGGATGCCGCAGCGGCGCAGGAGTTCCTGCGCGCCAATCACCATGGGGTGCTGGCCACCATCCGCACGGATGGGCGGCCGCAGCTTTCGCCGGTGACCCAGACCGTCGACGACCTGGGCCGGGTGATCATCAGCACGCGCGAGACCGCGGTGAAGGTGAAGAACCTGCGGCGGGATCCACGCGTGGCGTTGACCGCGTTCACCGACGGGTTCTACGGCGACTGGGTCCAGGTGGAGGGCACGGCCGAAATCGTCTCGCTGCCCGAGGCGATGGACCTGCTCATCGACTACTACCGCCGCGCCAGCGGCGGCGAGCACCCGGATTGGGACGAGTACCGCGCGGCGATGACCGACCAGAAGCGGGTTCTGCTGCGCTTCACGATCGAACGGGCCGGCCCGAACGTCAGCGGCTGAACCGCGGCGCGGCCCAACGGCCGTCTCGTCACCGGCGGCCGAGGAAGATCGGATTCGACAGTGCGGCCATGGGTCCGAGCTGCAGGTCGGGGCCCATGGCACCTCCGTTACCCGGCGTTCCATCAGCCTTGAGGTGGCGCACTTCGACCCGGACGTAGGCGGCGAGTGACGGCGTGGTCGGCCAGCTCACCGTGCCCGCGCCGCCGGCGTCGAGCGACGTCTGTTGCACCTGTCCTTCGTCGGTCAGGAACCGGACGACGGCGTTAGGCACTCCGCTGATCTTCGCGACAGCCGTGATTGGTTCGTCGCGGGGCAGGGACAGCCGGTCACCGATCTGCGCTGTGCGACCGTGCCCGGTGACGGTGAAGTCGAGCGACACGGTCGAGGACTCGGCGATCCACGACCGGCCCGCGGAAACGGCCGCGAGTACCGCGTCCGCCGATAGGCGCTCGGCCAGCACCACGTTGTGCGGGAGGCCGATCACCTGCGGCACACTGTGCGCGTCGCTGTTCCCCATCGCGGGCAGCCAGGGCTGGGACCCGCGCACCGACGCAACCAGCATTGAATCCCAGGTGTTCACCGCGGACTCGTCGTCCCCCGTCCACGGCCCATTCCACACCTCCACGGCGTCGGCCTGCTCGTAGCCGAACTTCCACGCGCAGCCGACGTACGGGCAGTACGGGTGCGCCGGAACAACCACGCCTCCGCGTCGATGGATCTCGCGCGCGAATTCGTCGAACGCGCCGTCCCTGGACCGGTAGCGCCAATCGATCCAGTCACCCGGCGGCAGCCCGAGCGCGAGGTAGTGGCCATTCCGGGTGGTCACTTCCTCGCCCGTGATGATCAGGAGATCCGGGCCGCCCAGCGGACCCCAGATGGCGTGCGACGACGACGTGTTGTGATCGGTGCTGACCATGAAGTCGAGGCCGGCCGCCCGAGCACCGGCGGCGACCTCAGCCGGCAGCCGTCGGCCGTCGGAGTGAACCGTGTGCAGGTGACCGTCACCGCGGTACCAGCCGCGGCCCGTGCCGGCCACCTTCTGAGGCGGATAGTGCGGCGTGAACGGTGCGGGCGGGGCACCGAAGGTGAGCGTCAGCTTCACTTCGTAGGTCAGACCCTGCGGCGCGACCTGGTACGGACCGAGGACGACGTACCAGGTGCCCGCCCTTACGGGTCCGGGCAGGTAGCCCGGGGTCGCCTCGCCGGCGTTGATGAAGAACTCCGTGCGGAAGCCGCCCGACCACCCGCGGAATCCGTCACTCCCGAGGGCGGTGCCGCGCTGGTCGAAGATGCCGATGTCGCAGGAGTTGCCCAGCACGCCGGGCGCCACGGCCGGCTTGTCATAGCGGTACGAGACATCGATCTGCCGCACGCCTTGCGGGACTTCGATGGGGAGATAGACGAAGTCGGCGGCGCCCGTGGCGAGGCGGCCGGTGATGGTCTGGTGGCCCGCGTGCTGCATCCAGAGATCAATGCATTCGGAAGCCGGTCGGTTCGCCGCGCGGCGCCTCCCACGATTCGGCGACATCCTGGACGTTTCCAGGCGCCGCCGCACTGCGAAGTGCGGCCAGGAGTGCCGAGACGGCCTCCCGCGGACCTTCGGCCACCACCTCTACGCGACCGTCCGCCCGGTTCGTCGCCGCGCCGGCCAGGCCGTGTCTTGCGGCCTGCCGGCGCACCCAGTCGCGGAACCCGACGCCCTGGACATCGCCGCTCACCAGCGCGGTGAGCCGCGCGTCGGCCGAGTCAGCCATGGCGGCGACCGACGAACTCGGCCCGCCAGCGGTCGACCCCGGACGGATCGACGAGCCGCTCCACGCCCACGGCGGTCAGGCCGTCGCGCGCGAAGGCGTCGATCT
>JAOPVG010000225.1 GCA_025966255.1 Jatrophihabitans sp. | reverse complement strand
AGGCACGAGGTGAAGGCCGGCACCACAGCCCCTGACCCGAAGAAGACTGCACCCGTTATCGCGACGCCCAACGCTCCCCCGACCTGCTGCGCCGTCGACAGCACGCCCGATGCCGAGCCCGCGTGCTGCGGGTCAATGCCGGCCAGCACCATCGACGAGAGCGGAACCAGTACCGCACCGATCCCGAAGCCGACGAGGGCCAGACCCGGCACCAAGTCGAGCGCAGACGACGCATGTGCCACCTCGACGAGGGCGACGCATCCGGCCGCGACAAGCACCGAGCCGAGGGCGAGCACCTGGTGACCCAGCCGCTCGGCCAGCGGCGTGGCGACGAGCATCGCCGCGAAATAGCCGACCCCGACGGCGGCGAAGACCTCACCGGAGAACAACGCCGGGTAACCCCGCCCCTGCTGCAGGTACAGCGCGAGGACGAAGAAGAACGACGGCGGGACCAGCGTGAACATCATTCCGACGAGCGACCCGACCGCGAAGCTCCGCGACCGGAACAGTCCGGGGTCGACCAGCGTTGCCAGCCCAGCCTTTGCGCGGCCATTCTGCTGAGCGACGAACACGATTCCGAGCACCGGCACCGCGGCGAAGCACAGCCATGTCCACAGCGGCCAGCCGTGCTCGCGGCCCTCCACCAGCGGCAGCACCAGCGCCGTCAGTGCCACGGAACCCACGAGCGTCCCAACGATGTCGAGGCGCGCCTGCGCACCGTGCGACTCGGGTACCAGCCTCCGCGCCAGCGGCACTGCGATCACACCGATCGGCACGTTGATCAGGAAGATTGCCCGCCAGCCGAGACCGGCGACATCGGCCTGGATCAGCGCCCCGCCGACGAGTTGCCCGAGCACGCCGGCAATGCCCATCGCGAAGCCGTATGCCGCGAAGGCAGTACCCCGCCGGGCGCCGGTGTACGTGGTGCCCAGGATGGCGAGCACCTGAGGCGTGAGCAGCGCGCCGGCGGCGCCCTGCAGGATCCGCGCCACAACGAGTGTCGTCGCCGTGGGCGCGAGTCCGCAGGCCGCCGACGTCAACGTGAACAGCACGAGGCCGAGAACGAACATCCGCCGCCGCCCGTACAGATCGCCGAGGCGTCCGCCGGTGATCATGCCGACCGCGAACGTCAGTCCGTACCCGGCGACGACGAGCGACATCGCTGACGGTCCCGCATGCAGTTCCGTGTGGATCGACGGCAACGCGACATTCACGATGAAGAAGTCGAGGAACGTCACGAACGTGCCGGCCAGCACCACGAGCAACGGTGCCCAGCCGATGTCCGGCTGGGTGGCTGCGACGGAACGAGTCGGCTTGGTGAGGGCTGGGGTGCTCATGGTTGATCTCCAGTGGGTCTGAAAGTCGGACAACGGTCGGACGACAGTCGGACGACTCAGGCAGGGACCTTGTCGAGGAAGCCGAAGACCGTCTCGATGCGGCCCTCGGCGTCGGTGACGACGACGTCGAAACCGATGACCAGCGGCTCGGCGCCCTCGGGGCCGAGGCCCCAGGTGAAGCGCGCCTGCTGGTGGTGCGCATCGACCGGTCCGGCCTGGGTGAAGACGAAGCCGGGGAACTGGGTCTGGACTGCGCCGATGGTGGCGTCCAGCGCGTCCCGGCCCTGCGCTTCGGCCATCGGGTCGACGTAGCTGGCCCGTTCGCTCCAGTGCTGGTCGATGAGCGCGCGGCGAGCGGCCGGGTCGGTCTCGTTCCAGCAGGCGAGGTAGTTGGCAAGCAGATCGGACATGGCTGAATTCCTTTCGTAGCAGTGGTTAGCGGGTTGACGTGGACGATCCTGACCGCGGCGGAGGCGTCCCGTCGATTCCCTCAGAGGTAACGGCGAGCCATGACGTGGGAGGTAATCGCAGGGCCTGCCCGCGAGCGCTAGCGTCGTGCAAATGACGAGCACTGCCACCCGTCCGGTCGGCCATCTTCTGCGCGAATGGCGCGAGCGGCGCCGGCTCAGCCAGCTCGAACTGTCGATCCGCGCCGAGATCTCCACGCGGCATCTGAGCTTCGTCGAGACCGGACGCTCGCGACCGACGCCGGAGATGATCCTGAAATTGACCGAGCACCTCGAGGTGCCGCTGCGCGAGCGCAATCAGCTGCTGCTCGCCGGTGGCTATGCGCCGGCCTATCCGCAGCACGGGCTCGACGAGCCGGAGCTGGCGAGCGTGCGCGAGGCGTTGCGCCTCGTCCTCAGTGGCCACGAGCCGTATCCAGCGCTCGTGATCAACCGGTGGTGGGAGATGCTCGACGCGAACACGGCCACCACGGTGATCGTCGAGGACTGCGCGCCGCACCTGCTCGAGCCACCGGTGAACGTGCTGCGACTCAGCCTGCACCCCGATGGCATGGCGCCGCGCATCATCAACCTGGCGCAGTGGCGGGCCCACCTGCTCGAGCAGCTCCGTCGGCGCGCGGAGGTCACGGGTGACACCCGCCTGTACGAACTCGAGGACGAAATGCGCGGCTACCCCGGTGGCACCGACACCGCGGCGCCGGGCACCAACGTGGTGCTTCCGCTGCGGCTGCAGCACTCCTCCGGCGAGCTGTCCTTCTTCTCCGTGTCGGCGATGGTCGAGACCGCCGCCGACATCACGATCGCCGAGCTCGTGGTGGAGTCGTTCTATCCGTCGGACCTCGCGACCGCGCAGCGGCTACGTGCCCTGGTCTGAGCGTGATCAGTCGCGCACGTGGCCATCGCCGGTGACGACCCATTTCGTGGACGTCAGCTCGGCGAGACCCATCGGGCCACGGGCGTGCATCTTCTGGGTGGAGATCCCGATCTCGGCGCCGAAGCCGAACTCGCCGCCGTCGGTGAAGCGCGTGGACGCGTTCACCATCACCGCGGCCGAATCGACGCGGGCCACGAAGTGCCGCGCCGCCCCCAGGTCGCGGGTCACGATCGCCTCCGTGTGCCCGGACGACCAGCGCCGGATGTGGGCAATGGCATCGTCGATGTCGTCGACCACGCGGGCGGCCAGGTCCAGCGACAGGAACTCCCGCTCCCAGTCGTCGTCGGTCGCGGCCCGAACGCCGTCGAGCGCGGCGAAGGACTCGTCGCCATGCACCACCACTCCCGCAGCCTGCAGGGCCGAGGTGATGCGCGGCAGAAACTCGCCCGCGACGGCTCGGTGCACAAGCAAGGTCTCGGCCGAGTTGCAGACGCTCACCCGGGACGTCTTGGCATTGACGACGATCCGCTCGGCCATGTCGAGATCGGCGCTCGCGTCGACATAGACGTGCACGTTGCCGACACCGGTCTCGATCACCGGTACGGTGGCGTTCTCGACCACGTGGTTGATCAGCCCGGCGCCGCCGCGCGGAATGACGAGATCGACCAGGCCCCGGGCGCGCAGCAGGTGCAGCACACTGCCCCGATCGGTACCCGGGACGCGCTGGATGGCATCGCGCGGCAGACCGGCCTTCTCCGCAGCGCCGGCCAGGATCTCGACGAGCACGGTGTTCGACTCGTGGGCCGAGGCCGAGCCGCGCAACAACGCCGCGTTGCCGCTCTTGAGCGCAAGTCCGGCGGCGTCGACCGTCACGTTCGGCCGGGCTTCGTAGATCATCGCGACGACCCCGAAGGGCACCCGCACCTGACGGATCTCGAGCCCGTTCGGCTGGGTGTAACCGCGCAACACCTCACCCACGGGATCGGGGAGCGCGGCGACATCGCGCAGGCTCTGCGCCATGGCCGCCACTCGCTCGGGATCGAGTGCGAGCCGATCGATCAGTCCGGCGTCCAGCCCCGCGGTGCGGCCGGCGGCGACGTCCCGCGCATTCGCCTCGAGCACGGAGTCAAGAGCGGCATCAAGGGCGTCGGCCATGATGTGCAGAGCCGCGTCCTTGGCCGCGCGGGACAGCGGCGCGAGGTCAGCCGCGGCGGCGCGGGCCCGTCCGGCGACGGCGCGGACCTCGCTCTCGGTTGCGGCGCCCTCGGCGGTTTCGACCTGCTCGGCGGTTTCGACCTGCTCGCCGGTCTCGGCCTGCTCGCTCACGCTGCCAGCGTAGCTACTGGCGCTTGCGATGACGCCGGTACTGAAGAAGGGAGGCAATCAGGCCGCCGAGCACGGCCGCGATCAGGATCCCGACGTAGAGCGGGGCCCGGACCTCGGGGATGATCAGCCGGATCTTGACCGTCCGGCTGTTCTCGATGATGAACACCACGACCAGCACCAGGAGCAGACCACCGAGGATCTGGCCCGTCGACACTTTGCGTCTGTGCTGCGCCGGTGGAACCGCGCCCGACGGATCGGGCTGCTGGGGGTAAGGCTGCTGACCGTACGGCGGTTGACCGGGGACCGACATAGGGGTGGCCTACCCGCCCGTCCGGCACTGTTCACGTCCCACGAGGGGTTCAGCGGCGGCCGTGCCGCCGCGCGGCGATGCGTTCGCGCCGATCTGCGTTGCTGGTGCGCTGCGCTGCTGTAGCCCGTTCCCCGCGCACTTTATCCCCGGTGCCGCCCGGATAGCCGGCGCGGATCAGGCGCCGATCGGTGGTCGCCAGGGTGTGGACGATCATGTACATCATCGCCG
>JAOPVG010000190.1 GCA_025966255.1 Jatrophihabitans sp. | reverse complement strand
GAACTGGTTCGTCAGCTGCTGCGCGGCAACGGCGTCGACCTTGGCCTGGATCTCGCTGCGCGTCATCGACGGGTCGAAGACGAGGACGTTCGGACCGAAGTCAGGTCCTGACGCCACGGCGGCGCGGAGCGAGGTCGGCGAAGCAGCACCGGCGGTGGCAGCAGTCGAGACGACCGAACCCATCGCGAGCAGCGCAACGATGGCTGCCCCACCGATCCTGCCGGTCCACCCGAGTCTGCTCACAAATCGTCCGAAAGCCATGATGTGACCTTCCTACGTGCGAGCCTTCGGAACAAGACCGAGATTTGAGCGCCGGGAGCGCCACGCCCGTCAGCCGGGCGGGCGACCACGATCCACTCCGCCGCCGGGCGCGTCCTCTTAGCTACGGGCGGCGGCCAAGGTCGCGGCATCCTTGGCCAGTCGCGGCCAGCCGAACCGCTCGCACCAGGCCGGGAAGTCCTCGGTCGGGCCGGTCCATTCCCAGTCGTCAACCGTGCCGACGGCGGCGTCTGTGCGCACAGTGGCCAAGAGCTTGAACAGGTCGGCATCCGCGCGTTGGGAAACGAGCGTCGCCGCCAATTTGGGTGCGCCCCGCACCGTGACGTCCCAGTCCTCGGCGCTGGGCGGGATGGCTTCCAGATGCCCGTACCGGGCGAGCAGCGTCGCTGCGGACTTCGCGCCGAACCCGGGCAGGCCCGGGAAGCCGTCCGCACTGTCGCCGACGAGGGCCAACCAGTCGGGGATGGACTCGGCGGCGACGCCAAACTTCGCGATTACTCCGTCGGCGTCGATGAGCTTGTCCTGACGGCGGTCCAACTGGATGACCTTGCCGCCGACGCATTGCCCGAGATCCTTGTCCGGCGTGCAGATGATCACCTGGTCGACCCGTGGGTCGGCCGCGGCGACCACGGCCGCGCTGGCCAGGCCGTCGTCCGCCTCGACGTCCACCATCGGCCATACCGCGACGCCGAGCGCCCGCAGCGCGTCCTCGAGCCAGTCGAACTGCGCCAGTAGCAGCGGGTCCATGCCGGCGCTCGACTTGTATGTGGGCCAGATGTCGTTGCGGAACGACTCGATGACGTGATCGGTCGCGACGCCGACGTGGGTTGCGCCGTCCTGCAGCATCGTGAAGACGGACTGGACGACGCCGCGGGTCGCGCCGATCTCGATGCCGGCGCTGTCGAGGTGTCCCGGCCGTGGGGCGTAGTACTGCCGGAAAACCTCGTAGGTCCCGTCGACGAGATGAACGATCACGTCGCGAGCCTGTCACACACAAGCGGCCGCCCGGGCCGAAGGGGTTAGTGCTCGACCACCTCGGTGCGCCAGGTGTGCTCAGGTTCGTACCCGAGCACACGTCGCGCCTTGTCGATCGAGAGGAGCGTCTCGTGGGCCCCGACCGGCCGGGTGCGCGGCACGTCCGGAAACACCTCGTCGAGGAGCACGTCGTTCGGACGCGACATCACAGTGTCGGCGTTCGCGATGATGAATACGTCGGCTCCGACCGAGTCATGGTCGAGGGCCCGGCGCACCGCCTGCGCCCCGTCGCGAGCGTCGATGTAGGCCCAGAGGTTCCACTTGCGCAGCTGCGGGTCTGCGTCGTAGGCCGGGAAATGTGCGTAGTCCTCGGGATACATCACGTTGCTGAACCGCAGCCCGAGCATCGAGAGGTCGGGGTGCCACCGGCACAACTGCCGCCCGAGTTCCTCCTCGAGGGTCTTCACGAGCGAGTAGGTGCTGTTCGGCCGCGGCGGGTACTCCTCGTCGACCGGGACGTAGGGCGGGGGTTCGTCGAACGGCAGGCCGAGCACGGTTTCACTGGATGCCCAGACGATCTTCCGGACGCCGGCCCGCAACGCTGCGGCGTAGGTGTTGTACGAGGCAGTCATGTTGTTGGCGAAGGTCGCCGCGTTCGGCCGCAGGCCGGGTGCCGGGATCGCGGCCAGGTGGACCAGCGCGTCGACGCCGTCGTACCGATCGTCGATCGCACTCATCGCCTCGACGGCCTGACCGAAGTCGGTCAGGTCGACCACCGACGACACAACGTCCGCGCGCGGCGACGGCGCCCGGTCCAGGGCGACGACGTCCCACCCCTGCTCCACCAGGTGGTCAACAACCGCGCGTCCCAACTTGCCACTGCTGCCGGTGACCGCGACCCGCGCCATCAGCCGTCCCCTCCATCACGGATAGACCTGCTTCGGTCAGCTCCTGAAGCGCACCGATTCCAGGAACCAACGCTAGCGCGGCTGTGGTGAGGTGATTCGATCGATCTCGCTCCAGTCGTCAGCGGTCGGCCGCCAGTGACCCGCCTTGACGTTGGCCGCCACCTGTTCAGCCGAGGTGGCGCCGGCGATGACCGAGCTGACGGCCGGCTGCGCAACGAGACCGCCGATGGCCACGTCGAGCAGGGTGATCGAACGTTCCCCCGCGAAGGCCTCGAGCTTTTCCAGCACGTCGAAGGTCGCGTCGGTGAGCATCGATTCGATTTTCCAGGCCTGGATGCGGCTGCCTGCGGGAGCCGGCTCGCCGCGGCGATACTTGCCGGTGAGTAGGCCGCTGGCCAGCGGGAAGTAGGGCAGCAGGCCCATCCGGTACCGCTTCAGGGCCGGGACCAGGTCGGTCTCGATCCCCCGCTCGAGGAGGCTGTACTCGTTCTGCGCGCTGATGAAGTGCTCCAGATTGCGGGTGCGGGCCACCCACTCAGCATCTGCGGCCTGCCAGCCGCTGAAGTTGCAATGACCCAGATAGCGCACCTTGCCCTCGTGCACGAGATCATCCAATGTGGACAGGGTTTCCTCGATCGGGGTGGCCGGGTCCGGCCAATGGAATTGATACAGGTCGATCCAGTCGGTGCGCAGCCGGCGCAATGAGTTCTCGACCGCCCGGCGGATGTAGCGGCGAGATCCGCGTGCCCCCCAGTCAAGGCCGTTGTCCTGACCGAGCCGCCGAACATCGCCGCCGAACTTGGTCGCGATCAAGACGTCGTCCCGCTTGCCCTGCAGGATCTCGCCGAGGCGCTGCTCAGACTCACCGTAAGTGTCCGACGTGTCGAACAAGTTGATGCCCTGATCGAGCGCGGCGTGCACCACGACTTTGCTCTGCTCGAGATCAAGCTTCATTCCGAAGTTGTTGGTCCCGAGGCCGACCACGGAAACGGCGAGACCGGAGTTTCCGACGCGGCGTAGCGAAGAAGGATCAATCACAGCTGCTCCCGTAGCAATCGGCGCGGATCGTCACCATCGATCCTGGCTCGGCGCTCGGACACAGTCCTCAGTGCGACCGACCATCGCCGGGTGGGGCTGGCACTACTCGGTACTACGGGGTAGCCCGAACTGCTGGTGGTCCGTCCCGAGGCCAACGCGGCACGGGCGACAGCGTCGGCCAAGCGGGGGAGTGCTTGCCGAACACACCCGCTAGGGACTCGGGGCAGGGAGTTGAACACGCCGAACACAGCGAAGCCGCCGGCGGCGACCAGCGTCGCTCGGCCCCGGGCCGGGAAAGCACCCAGGAACGAGCCTGCGGCCGTCCATCGGCGGACGGCCGCGGTCGGCGACGCTAGGCCATCTCGGGAACGCTCAGGTGCGCAAGGGCCAGTTCGAACTCGCGAACTTCGACAACCGTGGCGCCGGCGCGCTTCGTTCCGGCGGTTCTGATCTGGGTCGCCCGTTCGCGGTTCGCGTCCATCGCTTCCTTGCTGTCGAAGGACATTGACGTGACTGCGCGGCCGGTCGCCCGGTCGATCATCATGCTCGCGCTGCAGAAGCCGTCGAGTTCCTCGATCTGGGGAAGAGCAACCGTCTTGAACGTGTCGATCAGGTCATCGATCCGGCCGGGGTCCGTCTGGAGCCATCCGACGCGACACCCCGCACCTGGACGCGTCTGGTGTTCGCGGTGCATCAGCGCGATCTCCCATTCCTCGACCTTGGGACTACCTCCGAGGAGCTCGGCGGCGCGGTTGCGTACTTGCTGGACCTGGTCCGCACTGGCGCGCATGGCATCTTCGTTCACCCATGCGCTGGTGACGATGCACATGCCGGACTCTCGGTCGACCATCATCGACAATCCAACGAAGCCGTCCAGCTGCTTGAGCGCCGGAAGAACCTCGTCACGGACGTGGGTGACCCCCGCGTCGATCGATGACTTGTTCGCCTGAATCGTCGTGGAACGTGCGTGCACGATCCACCCCCAAACCTCGTGGGAGGCGCCCCGGTGGCGCCACCGGTCCACCCGACTTTCCTCCGACCTGCCGCCCGACGCAAGACCCGCGATGGTAGGAGAGGTTGCGCCCACGGAGGTGGATCGCTCGACCGGCCCAAGCCCAAGGCCGGCCGGGGTGGTTCACGTGAACCGCGATCCTCGGCGGGCTGATTGCCGCCCGCTGACTGCTAGGTTCAGGCACCCGGCCACTGTCGCCGTTCGCGCACTCGACCCCGAGACGAGAAGCCATGTTCGGCAAGAGCTGGGAGAAGGCGCAGGGCACCGTCATCGCGTCGAAACCCGTGAAAACGAGCGGCGACGGCAGCGTGACGATCTACGAGTTCGTCGTCGACGTCCGCACTACCTCCGGCGAGGTATTCCGGGCCAAGGTGGGCGAGCCCAGGGTCGCCACCAACTTCTGGCGGCCCAGGAACGGTGCCGTCGTCGGCGTCGAGTACGACAACAAGAGCCGCAAGGTGCGCTTCGACAAGGACGATCCGACGCTGAGCTTCAAGAACTTCAAGACCCAACAGGACGGCTCCTTCGAGGCCACTCTCGCCCAGCAGCCCGGGACGTCGCCCGGCGTGGGGGCAGTGTCCAGTGCCGCCGCCGGTCTACCACCCGGCGTCCTTCCTCCGCAGTTGCAGGCGCTGATCGAGTCCGCCGCGGCCAACGGGAACGTGGCGCGGCTCGACCCGAATTCGGCCGAGTCCATCGCACTGCGCGACATGCTGCTGCGCTCGGGCGGTGTCGTCCAGCCGCCGCCGACTACCCCGACCCCGCCGGCCCGGCACGCTCCGCCCGACGCCTGAGCGGCTCACCGCGGAGCGGTCGAGTGCTGCTTACGCGTCTCGCACCCGTCGCAGCAGTGCCGGGCTCGTCGTGCCACACCCTCGCGCCCGCCTAGTTCTCGCAACGCCTGGCGGTGACCCAACCGGGATGGAACCATCTTTGGTATGCGGACCGTGGTGCTGGGCGCGGGACCGGCCGGCTGCGCAGCGGCGCTGCACCTCGCGCGAGCCGGCCATGACGTCACCTTGGTC
>JAOPVG010000170.1 GCA_025966255.1 Jatrophihabitans sp. | reverse complement strand
CGCGTGGGACGAGGAGTGCCTGCGCCACGACAGTGGGCCGGCCCTGCGCATCGACCAGGCGTCGGCCTGGATCCCGACGCCGCACTTCGAGAGCCCGGAACGGCTCGTGCGCTGTCACCAGGCGCTGCAGGCCAGCGGACGGCTCGACGATCTGGTGCCGATCCCGCCGCGCCCGGCCACCGAGGCTGAGCTGCGCCTCGTCCACACGCCCGACCACATCGCCATGGTGCGCGCGTCCGAGGACTTCGAATCGCCCATGCCCGTCGGCGACGCGGTGCGGGCCGGACCAGGCAGCTGGCCGGCCGCACTGGCCGCCGCCGGGGCGACCATCGCCGCCGTCGAAGAAGTGGTGCACGGCCGGGCCGATGCGTCGTTGGCGCTGGTGCGCCCGCCCGGGCACCACGCCTCCGCCGAGCTCGCGATGGGCTCGTGCCTGTTCAACAACATCGCGATCGCGACGCGTTACGCCCAGCGCCACCTCGGCGTCGCCCGGGTCGCCATCGTCGACTGGGACGTGCACCACGGCAACGGCACGGAGGACACCTTCGCCGCCGATTCGTCGGTGCTGTTCCTGTCGATCCATCAGGAGGACTTCTACCCGCCGGGGCGTGGCCACGTAGAGGATCGTGGCCGCGGTGCCGGCGTGGGCAGCACCGTCAATATCCCGTTTCCGGCGGGTAGCGGGGACGCCGGCTACCTCGCCGCGTTCGACGAGATCGTCGTGCCCGCACTGCGGAACTTCGCCGCGGACCTGGTCGTCATCTCGGCCGGGCAGGACGCCGCCGGGACGGACCCGCTGGGCCGGATGTGCCTGACGGCGGAAGGCTTCCGGGGCATGACGGCGCGGGTGCGCGACGTAGCCCACGAGGTGAGTGGCGGACGCGTCGTCGCCGTGCAGGAGGGCGGCTACAGCCTGAGCCAGATGCCGTGGTGCGTGCTGGCCATCGTGGAGGAGTTGCTCGAGGTCGAGCCGACGTTCGCCATCGACCCGATGGAGACCGACGGCCCGAAGACCGTCCGGCCGGAAGAGCTCGCCGCGATCGAGCGCGCGCGTCCCTAGACCTCGGTCGCGCCCTCAGATCGGCCGGCGCTGCGGAGTGGACTTCGCGACGATCGAGGGGTCGCGGACCACCACGTCGCCGAGCGCCTTGTCGATCGCGGCCATGGCGTCATCGGGGATCTTCACACCGGAGGCCGTGACATTCTCGGTGACCTGCTCCGGCCGGGACGCGCCGATGAGCGCGGCGGCGACGTTGGAGTTCTGTAGCACCCAAGCCACGGCGAGTGCGGCCATGGACAACCCGAGATCGGCCGCGATCGGTGCGAGATCCTGTACCCGGGTGAGCACGTCGTCGTTCATCAATTGCCGGATCGTGTTTGCGCCACCCTTGGTGTCGGTCGCCCGCGACCCTTCCGGCGCAGCCTGGCCCGGCTTGTACTTGCCGGTCAGCACGCCCTGGGCGATCGGCGACCACACGATCTGGCTGATTCCCAGCTCGGCGCAGGTCGGCACGACCTCGTCCTCGATCACCCGCCAGAGCATCGAGTACTGCGGCTGGCTGGACACCAACGAGATGCCGAGCTCCTGCGCCAGCGCGTGCCCGGCGCGGATCTGGTCGGCGGTCCATTCGCTGACGCCGATGTAGAGGGCCTTGCCCGCGCGCACGATGTCGGCGAAGGCCTGCATGGTCTCTTCCAGCGGGGTGAAGGTGTCGTAGCGGTGGGCCTGGTACAGGTCGACATAGTCCATCTGCAGCCGGCGCAGCGAACCGTCGATGCCCTCCAGCATGTGCTTGCGCGAAAGCCCGGTGTCGTTCGTGCCCTTGGGGTCGGGCCCGACCGGCCAGTAGACCTTGGTGAACACCTCTAGCGACTCGCGCCGGTGACCCTTCAGCGCATCCCCGAGCACCTGCTCGGCCCGGCCGTTGGCGTAGGCGTCGGCCGTGTCGAAGGTGGTGATGCCGGCATCGAGCGCCGTCCGCACGCACTGCGTTGCGATGTCGTTCTCGACCTGCGAACCGTGCGTGAGCCAGTTCCCGTAGGTGATCTCGGAGATTTGCAGGCCTGAGTTGCCGAGGTATCGAAAGTCCATTCGTCCATGCTGCACCTGCGGTGCTCGTGCCCCTCGGGCGGGAGTGGCAGGCTCTCAGGCATGACAAACCTGGAGGAAGCGGCCGCGCTCGCGCGCTCCGAGCAAGGTCTGGCCGTGGTGTCGACGCTGCGGGCTGACGCGAGTATCCAGTCCTCGCTCGTCAATGCCGGTGTGCTGGACCATCCGTTGACCGGTAACCCGGTGCTGGCCTTCGTCACCTACGGCAAGGTCAAGCTGGCCAACCGTCGCGAGCGTCCGCAGGTGACGACAGCGTTCCGCTCGGGCTGGAACTGGGCGACCGTGGAAGGACGGGCCCAACTGATCGGGCCGGCGGATCCGCATCCGGACGTGGACTCCGAACGGCTGCGCCGGCTGCTGCGCGAAGTGTTCACTGCGGCGGGCGGTACCCACGACGACTGGGACGAGTACGACCGCGTGATGGCCGAGCAGGGTCGGACGGCCGTGTTCGTCGAGCCGACCCGGGTGTACGGCAACTGACGCGTCCCACCTCGAGACAGGACGCGCGTCGAGCCGCCGTTCTACGATTCGGGAATGTCGACCGCGATTGTCACGTGCCCGCTGTGTGAGGCGACCTGTGGTCTGGAGGTCGAGCACGACGGACCGCAGATCACTGCCGTGCGCGGGGACAAGCTGGACGTCTTCTCCCAGGGCTACATCTGCCCCAAGGGCGTCTCGTTCAAGGCGCTGCACGACGACCCGGATCGATTGACCACGCCGCTCGTCAAGCGCGACGACGTGTTCGAGGAAGTCAGCTGGGACGACGCGTTCGCCGAGATCGAGCGGCGCCTTCTGCCGTTGCGCGAGAAGTACGGCAACAACGCGGTTGCCATCTACCTCGGCAATCCCGGCGCGCACAACCTCGGCTCGCTGCTCTACGGGCGCGTCCTCTACAAGGCCCTCGGCACGCAGAACATCTACACGGCCGGCACCGTCGACCAGGTGCCCAAGCACTTCTCGTCCGGGTACCTGTTCGGTGATCCACTCACCATCCCGATCCCGGATCTCGACCGGACGAGCTATTTGTTGCTGCTCGGCGCCAACCCGTTGGTGTCCAACGGCAGCCTGATGACCGCGCCCGACATCCGCGGCCGGCTCAAGGGGATCCGCACAAGGGGCGGTCGCATCGTCGTCGTCGACCCGCGCCGCACCGCCACCGCCGACGTCGCCGACGAGCATCTCGCGATCCGTCCCGGCACCGACGCGCTGTTCCTCGCGGCGCTCACCCAGGTGCTCTTCGCCGACAAGCTCGGCGACCTCGGCCGGCTCGCCGATCACGTCCTCGGCGTCGACGAGGTGGGCGAGCTCGTCGCACCGTTCACCCCCGAGGCCGTGGCGCCGATCATCGGCATCACCGCCGACGACATCCGTCGCGTCGCCCGCGCTCTCGCTGCCGCCGAATCCGCCGCGGTGTACGGGCGCATCGGCACCACCGTGCAGTCCTTCGGCACCCTCGCCAGTTGGTTGGTGGACGTGCTGAACGTCCTCACCGGCAATCTCGACCGCGCCGGCGGTGCGATGTTCCCCTTGGGCGCGGCGGGACAGACCAACTCGGTGCCCGGCCGCCGTCGCGGCTTCACCCACGGGCGCTGGCGCAGCCGGGTACGCAACCTCCCGGAGGTGATGGGCGAGCTGCCGGTCGCCACTCTGGCCGAAGAGATCCTTGCGCCGGGCGACGGTCAGGTGCGCGCACTCCTCACCGTCGGCGGAAATCCGTGTCTGAGCACGCCCAACTCCGACCGCCTCACCGCGGCCGTCGAGCAGCTCGACTTCATGGTGTCGCTCGACGTGTATCTCAACGAGACGTCCCGGCACGCCGACGTGATCCTGCCTGGCCCGCTGCCCCTGGCCCGGGCGCACTTCGATCTTCTCTTCTACCAGCTCTCCGTGCGCAACATTGCGAACTGGACGGCCCCGGCCATCGAGACCGAGCTGCCGCAGGAATGGCAGACGATCCTGCGCCTCGTCGGCATCGTCACCGGGCAGGGAGCCGATGCCGACATCAGCGCCATCGACGACTTCATCGCCGGCGAATCCGCGCGTCGCGCCGGCCTGGACGTCGAGCTGGCCGGTTCCCGCACCGGGCCGGCCCGCCTCGTCGACCTCATGCTGCGCGCCGGGCCCTACGACGTGACGCTCGCCGACCTAGAGGCGGCGCCGCACGGCATCGACTTCGGGCCGTTGCAGCCCCGGCTGCCCGACGTGCTCAGCACCCCGAGCGGCAAGATCGAACTCGCGCCGCCGGCGATCACGGTCGACGTGCCACGCCTCGTGGCCGAGCTCGAGCGGCCGCCGGATCCATTCGTGCTGATCGGGCGACGTCAGCTGAGCTCGAACAACTCCTGGATGCACAACCTCGCCCCGCTCGTGCGCGGGAGCAACCGCTGCACCGCGCACCTGCACCCCGACGACGCCGAGCAGCTTGGCCTGGCCGATGGCGCGCTGGCCCTCGTCCGCTCCCGCACCGGTCAGATCACGGTTCCGATCGAGATCACCGACACCGTGCGGCCCGGCGTGGTCAGCATCCCGCACGGCTGGGGCCACGGCCTCGACGGCACGCGTGGGTCGGTGGCCAGTTCGCACGCCGGCGTCAACTCCAACATCCTGGCCGACGATCTTCTGATCGACGCCTTGAGCGGCACCGCCGTGCTGAACGGCATCCCGATCGAAATCAGCGCCGCGAAGTGATGTGGTCAGGCCAATGAGCGTCGTCGTCCGGGACGACGCGGGGGAACTCGTTCGCGGCCGCCACCAGGCGATCGATCATCGTGGGCAGCGCCGGATTCCGGTTGCTGTGGCGGTAGAGCGCGAGGATGTGGCGTTGCGCCGGCTTGGGTACGACGCGCAGCGGCCGGAGTTCGATGTTCGACGGGAACGCGAGTTCGGGCATGATCGCGACGCCGAGCCCGGCCTGGACAAACGCGCAGACGGTGTTGAAGTCATTCGTGCAGAACGCCATCCGCGGCTCGAACCCCACCGATGCGCAGAGTCGAATGAGGCTTGGCGCTTTGGGGCTCGTCACCCACGTGGCATCGCGCAGCTCGCGTAGATCCACCGCCTTGCGCGGGCGATGCGCGGGATGACCGGGCGGCAGTATCAAGAGCCGCTCCTCGACCAGGAGCGGTACCGCGGCCACGCTGCCGGGCCAGACGTGTCGGTTCGAATCGGCGTACACCAGGGCAACGTCGAGCGGTCCGTCCAACAGTTCCGGTAGCAAGTCCTCCGGCTCGCCTTCGTCGAGCCCGACGTCGACGTTGGGATGCGCGGTGGTGAACGCCGCCAACGCCGACGGGAGTATTCGCGTACTTGCGGTCGCGAAACTGCCGAGCCGGATGCCGCCCTGCTCGCCTGCGGCCAGCGCCTTTGCGTCCCGTTCGAGGGAGCGAAGGTTGAGCACGATCTCGGTGCCGGCCGCGACCAG
>JAOPVG010000084.1 GCA_025966255.1 Jatrophihabitans sp. | reverse complement strand
ACCGCCCCCTCGTGCACGTCGTAGCGCGCGCCTTGCAGCTGCTCCGGAACGTCGCCGGCGACGGCCGCAGTCACGACCGCCTGCTCGGCCTTGCTCGCCACGAGGGCGAGCTGCTCACGCCGGTCGCCGTCGAGTTCGGCGAAGACGTCGTCGAGGATCAGCACCGGATCGCCGCCGGGCAAGGCGTCCGAGCGGAGCAGGTCGTAGCTGCCCAAGCGCAGGGACAGCGCCGCCGACCACCCTTCGCCGTGACTGGCGTACCCGCGGATCGGGAGCTCGCCGATGCCGAGTTCGAGGTCATCGCGATGCGGGCCGACCAGGTTGACCCCGCGCTCGAGCTCGGCCGGGCGAGCCTTGGCCAACTCCGCCAACAGCGCCGCCTCCAACACGGCCGGCTCGGGAACAGCATCGGGCTCGGCGAGTTCGGGCAGCGACGCGGCGAGTGAGGTCGCGTACCCGAGCGTGAGGGCGGCGCTGGTCGGAGCCACCTGGGCGTAGGCCGCGCCCGCGTGGGGACGCAGCGCCCGGACGGCGGCCAGGCGCGCCCACAACACCTGCGACCCGTGCGCCGCGAGGTGGCCGTCCCAGACGTCGAGGGTCCGCAGGTCGCCGCTGCCACTGTTGCGCCGTGCCGCGCCGGCCGATTTCAACAGTGCCGCCCGCTGCTTGAGTACCCGCTCGTAGTCGGAGCGGACGCCGGCCAGCCACGGGGTGCGCGCCACGATCAGGTCGTCCAGGAACCGACGCCGCTCACCCGGATCGCCCCGCACGATGGCGAGATCCTCGGGCGCGAACAGCACGGTACGCAGAGCGCCGAGCAGCTCCCGCGGCCGACTGACCGGCGACCCGTTGAGCTTCCCGCGGTTCGCCCTGCCCGGGACGATCTCGATCTCCACGCGCAACTCGCGGCCGTCGGCCACGATCGCCGACTGGATCACGGCGCGTTCGGCGCCGGCCCGGACGAGCGGAGCATCCGACGAGACGCGGTGACTGCCCAGCGTCGA
The DNA here is from genome assembly GCA_025966255.1 of Jatrophihabitans sp. Classification (GTDB taxonomy): domain Bacteria; phylum Actinomycetota; class Actinomycetes; order Mycobacteriales; family Jatrophihabitantaceae; genus Jatrophihabitans. The sequence continues at coordinate 4,063 of JAOPVG010000084.1, read as the reverse complement.
CAGGTAGCCCAGCGCCTCGACGAGGTTGGTCTTGCCCTGGCCATTCGCCCCGACGAGGACGGTCGGCCCGGGATCGAACGCGACGTCGGCGCTGACCCAGCTGCGGAAATCCGAGACGGTGAGATGCCGAACGTGCATGCGGCGCCAGCTCAGCCCGGGAGCCGCACCGGCATGATCAGGTACGTGTACTCGACGCCGTCGGCGGCCTCGGGACGCAGCACTACCGGCTTCGTGGAGGACGTGAACAGCATCCGCGCCGTGCCCGTGGACAGGGCGCCCAGCCCGTCCAGCAGGAACTGCGGGTTGAAGGCCGTGGTGATCGGCTCGCCGTCGTAGGACACCTCGAGCTGTTCCTCGGCGCGGCCTTCGTCGTCGCCGCCGGCGGTGAGCGACACCGTGCCGTCGGCGAATTCCATCCGCACCGGGGCGTTGCGGTCGGTGACCAGGGCGACACGCTTGACCGCTTCGACGAGCGGGGCCACTGGAACCTCGGCGGTGGACGCCCACTCCGACGGCAGCAGCGACCGGTAGGCCGGGAACGTCGCATCGAGCAGCCGGGTGGTGGTGCGGCTGGCCCGTCCGTTCGTGGTGCCGGAGAAGCCGATGATGCCCTCGCCGGTGCCGCCGGCGGAGAGCGCGATCGTCATCGACTCGCTGTGCGACAGGCTCTTGGCCGCGTCGGCCAGAGTGCGCGCGGGCACCAACACCTGGGCGGCGGCCGCGGCCGGGTCACCCGGATTCCAGGTCAGTTCGCGGACGGCCAGGCGGTACCGATCGGTGGCGGCGAGCGTCAGTTGATCGCCGTCGATCTCCAGCCGGACGCCGGTGAGCATCGGCAGTGTGTCGTCGCGCCCGGCGGCGACCGCCACTTGGGCGACGGCGGCGGCGAACTCGGCACCTTCGACGGTGCCGGCGGTGGTCGGCATCGACGGCAGCCTCGGATAGTCGTCGACAGGCATGCCGGGCAGGGTGAATCGCGCCGCACCGCAGGCGATCGTCAACCGCGACCCGTCGACCGCGACGTCGACGGGGTGCGGCGGCAGCGCGCGGGTGATGTCAGCGAGCAGTCGCCCGGACACCAGCGCCTGTCCGGATTCGCCGGCCGTCACCTCGAGGTCGACCTCGGTCGAGGCCTCCAGGTCGAACCCGGAGACGGACAGCTGATCGCCGTCGACGCGCAGCATGAGGCCGGCGAGCACCGGCAGGGTGGGCCGACTGGCAAGACTCCGCGCTGCCCACGTCACCGCATCGGCGAGGGCGTCGCGTTCGACCCGGAACTTCACTGGTGCTCCCTACCGTTCGCGCAAGCGGTCACTGGGCCTCCGCGCACACCGCGTCCGGCCGACTGCGATGTGGGGATATCCCCAGTTTCCACCTGGTTGAAGCTCTTGTCGTTGCCCATTACTGAGTAGAGATTCTCGTCTGTCGTCTTCGCATCTGTGGACACTGGGGACAACCTCGAGTAATCCCCGTGAACGCTAGCGCCGAAGGTCCTGCGGGCTGTGGACGACAGGCAGGTGGTTGTGCCCAGGTGTAGGGACGGTCGGTGGACGCCGCACGAACTCGACGTGTCGTCCACATGGATGACCGATTCGTCCACAGAAATGCCCACAACTTGTGCATGACGAAGAAAATTCACGAGCGAGCCCGGACCTTGATGCGGCTGGTGAGTTCGGTTATCTGGTTGTAGACGGCGAGTTTCTCCGTCATCTGCGCCCGGATCTTGCGCTCGGCGTGCATCACGGTGGTGTGGTCGCGGTTGCCGAACTTCTCGCCGATCTTCGGCAGCGACAGGCTCGTCAGCTCCCGACACAGGTACATCGCCATCTGCCGCGCCCCGACGAGCACCCGGCTACGGGAAGCGCCCACGAGGTCGTCGAGCGAGATAGCGAAGTACTCGGCGGTGACGGCCATGATGGTGGTGGCGTTGATCTCCGGCGCGTCCGACTCGCCGACCAGATCCTTGAGCACCATCTCGGCCAGGCCGAGCTCGACGGCCTGCCGGTTGAGGCTGGCGAAGGCGGTGACGCGGATCAGTGCGCCCTCGAGCTCGCGGATGTTGCTCTGGATCCGGGAGGCGATGAACTCGAGCACCTCGGGCGGGGGGCTCATCCCCTCCTGGGCCGCCTTTTTGCGCAAGATAGCGATACGGGTTTCGAGGTCGGGCGCCTGGACGTCACTGATCAGGCCCCACTCGAAGCGGGTGCGCAGCCGGTCCTCGAGCGAATTGAGCTGACGCGGCGACTTGTCGGAGCTGATGACGATCTGCTTGTTCGCGTTGTGCAGCGTGTTGAAGGTGTGGAAGAACTCCTCCTGCGTCCGCTCGGCGCGTTCCAGGAACTGGATGTCGTCGATGAGCAGCAGGTCGACGGAGCGGTAGCGGGTCTGGAACGCCTGCATCTTGTCGTCGCGGACGGAGTTGATGAAGTCGTTCGTGAATTCCTCGCTCGACACGTAGCGCGTGCGCAGGCCGGGCTGCAGGCGCTGCGCGTAGTGCCCGATCGCGTGGAGCAGGTGGGTCTTGCCCAGCCCGGAGTCGCCGTAGATGAACAGCGGGTTGTACGCACGGGCCGGCGCTTCGGCCACCGCAACGGCGGCGGCATGGGTGAACCGGTTGCCGGCGCCGATGACGAACGTGTCGAACGTGTACTTCGGGTTCAGCCGGGCCTCGCGGTTCTGCTCGTCGTCGGAGTGCTTGGGCCGGTAGGTCGGGGTGACCGACATCGGGCGGGGCGGGTCGGCGAACAGGTCGTCCTCGTCGGTGGACAGCCCGTCCGGGTCCCCATCGAGCGCCTCGCCGGCGGCAAGTGCCGCGGCGGCCTGGGCTTCGGGACCTTGCACGGTGACGGCGACCCGGATGTCGCGGCCCAGTTCCTCGCTCAGCACCGAGGCGATGAGCGGGCGCAGCCGGTTCTCGAGGTAGTCCTTGGCGAAATCGTTCGGCGCGGCGAGCAGCGCGGTGTCCTCGACCAGGCCGAGCGGGCGGGTCAGGCCGATCCACGCCTTCTGCTGCGGACGGATGGAGGGATCATCGAAACGAGGTCTCGCTCGATTCCACACGGCGACCAGTTCGGCGCTGTCGTCCACGGGCGGGATCACTCCAGATGTCGCTATGTCGTGTCGCCGTGTCGTGAACTGCTGTTGCGGCGATAGGTGCTCGTCGACCCTCTCACGCGTCGATGGGGTGGCCGAAATCCACAGACTTGTCCACAGACTGTGTACGGCGGGTGACCCCGTCGGCCTCTGTGGCTCCGGACCGTGTCACTCGCCGTTTAGGTGACACGATGCGCGAACCTAACAGCGGGTGTCAGCGTCGACAATAGGAAGCGGCGTGTCGCCGTCGTTAAGGCACTCTGACGCCCTATCGTCTCCGACCGCGGTGCGCCCTGGTTTGACCTGCGTGCCCGGTAATCCGTACCGTGGGCGCGTCTGTGTGAACGCGGCGCGACCGCGGTTGATCAGACCGTAGTTGCCTGCTGCAGGCCACACCCACGTGGCCGCGGGTCCCTATGTGTAACTGCCTCGACTGATGGAGTCCGACCGTGAGTAAGCGCACCTTCCAGCCGAACAACCGCCGCCGCGCCAAGACGCACGGCTTTCGGCTGCGCATGCGCACCCGGGCCGGCCGGGCGATCATCGCTGCGCGTCGCCGCAAGGGCCGCACCGAACTGTCGGCCTGAGCTGACCGCGGCTCGTCGCGGCGCTAATCTCCTCGTGCTCCCGGTTGCCAATCGGATGCGGCGCTCCACCGACTTCTCGTCGGTGGTGCGCGACGGCATTCGTGCCCGTGGTGGACGCGTCGTCCTGCACCACCGCCCGTCGCTCACCGGCGGCGCGGCACAGGTCGGGCTCGTCGTGAGCAAGGCCGTCGGCGGCAGCGTCGTCCGCCACCAGGTCAGCCGCCGACTCCGCGCCCAGCTCGCCCAGCGGCTCGACGCGCTGCCGGCCGGTAGCGGCACGGTGGTGCGCGCCCTGCCCGGAGCCGCAGATGCGTCGTCCGGGCAACTCGGCGAGGACCTCGATCGGGCCTTGGCCCGCCTGGTCGGCCATCGATGAGCAACGT
>JAOPVG010000069.1 GCA_025966255.1 Jatrophihabitans sp. | reverse complement strand
ATACTGGCGACGGTCGTCGCGATCGTGGCGCTTGCCGCAGGCGTGTTCCTCGGATTCGCGATCGCGTCGTCCCGCCGCAAAGCGGTGACTGTGGCCGATCTTGCCCCGCCTGACCCCGCTGAGCCAGTCCGTCGTCGCCCGACCCAGCCACTCGCGTCCCTGGTCGTGGAAGCCCTCGACCACGGTGTGGTGGTCCTGGACCGCGAGGAGCGGGCCGTCCTGGTGAATCCGGCCGCCCGAGGAATGGGGATCCTGGACGTCGACACCCTCGTGTTTCCGGGGCTTGTCGGGCTGGCCCGCAGGTCGCTCGAAACCGGCGAGCACCTGACCGCATCGATCGATCTGCCCATGGGCCGGCTCGGCCGCGAGCCGATCGCACTTTCGGTCAACGCCGTACCACTGCTGCCCGGTGTGGACGATCGGGTGGCCGCGGTGTGCCTGCTCCTTGCCGACGTGAGCGAGCAGCGCCGTCTGGAAGCGGTGCGCCGCGACTTCGTGGCCAACGTCTCGCACGAGCTCAAGACGCCCGTCGGCGCGCTCACCCTGCTCGCGGAGGCGATCCAGGACGCTGCCGACGAGCCGGAGAACGTTGCCCGGTTTGCCCGCCGCATCCAGCACGAGGGGTCGCGGCTGGCGAAACTGGTCGTGGAGCTGATGGAGCTGTCCCGGGTCCAGGGCGCCGATCCGATGCCCGGAGCCACCGAGGTGGACGTGCGCTCCATCGTGGCTGAGGCGATCGAGCGCACCCGCCTCGCCGCGGAGCAGGCGTCCATCGTCGTGTCGTCGGCCGCGGCCTCCGGTCTTCGCGTGCGCGGCAACGAGGCCCAGCTCGCGACGGCCGTGGCCAACCTGGTCGACAACGCCATCGCGTACAGCGGCAGTGGCACCCGGGTCGCGGTCACGGCGCGCGCCTCCACCGACGACGACGTCCGGCCCACCGTCGACATCTCGGTCACCGACCAGGGCATCGGCATCGCCGAGGCCGACCGCGACCGCATCTTCGAGCGCTTCTATCGCGTCGACCCCGCTCGGTCGCGCGCCACGGGCGGCACCGGGCTCGGACTCGCCATCGTGAAGAACATCGTTACCAACCACCTTGGGTCGATCACGATCTGGAGCTCGGCTGGGTCCGGTTCGACATTCACCATCCGGTTACCGCGCGTTCACTCGGATCGGCCATCGTCGGCCATGTCTGATGGGTCGGACGACGCTGGGTCGGTGAAGGCGGCGCCGGTGACTACCGGACCGACGACGGCGCAGACATCTTCCGCGAAGGGATCGCAGTCCAGATGATCATCGAAACCGATAGGGAGTGCCTCGCATGACGCGAGTCCTGGTCGTGGAGGACGAAGAGTCGTTCTCCGACGCGCTGTCATACATGTTGCGGCGCGAGGGTTACGAGGTCGAGGTGGCGGGCACCGGACACGAGGCCCTCACGATGTTCGACCGCGGCGGAGCCGATCTCGTCCTGCTCGACCTCATGCTGCCCGGGTTGTCCGGCACCGAGGTCTGTCGCGAACTGCGCACGAAGTCGCACGTGCCGATCATCATGGTGACCGCGCGCGACACCGAGGTGGACAAGGTCGTCGGACTCGAACTCGGTGCCGACGACTACGTCACCAAGCCGTTCTCCTCCCGCGAGCTCGTAGCTCGCATCCGGGCCGTGCTGCGCCGCGGTGCGGAGCCCGAAGAGCTGATGCTCAACGTCGTCGAGGCCGGCCCGGCCCGCATGGACGTCGAGCGGCACGTCGTGACCGTCGACGGACACCAGGTGGCCTTGCCGCTGAAGGAGTTCGACCTGCTCGAACTGCTGCTGCGCAACGCCGGCCGGGTGCTTACCCGCGGCCAGCTGATCGACCGCGTATGGGGCGCCGACTACGTCGGTGACACCAAGACCCTCGACGTCCACGTGAAGCGACTGCGCGCCAAGATCGAACCCGACCCGGCCAACCCGAAGTACCTGGTGACCGTGCGCGGCCTCGGCTACAAGTTCGAAAGTTGAGCCTCGCTCAGCTCTCGAACTTGATGCCGCCTCCCCGAGACTTTTCTGCTGTTGTTGCGTTGCCGCCTCATCGTCGCTTTCCGCTGTTGCCTGCTTGTTCCAGCGCGGCCTTGGTTGCCGGGTGGACGGCCACCAGGCCTAGCTCGAGGCGCTTGGCGCAGATCTCCGCCAGCGTGTCGTAGGCCTTGTCGCCGATGAGTGCGATCAACTCCGGGCCGTACGACACGTACATCGGCTCGCCGCCGACGTGGGCCTCCGGCGACGACGTGCAGTACCAGTCCAGGTCGTGGCCGCCCTCGCCCCAGCCGCGCCGATCGAACTCGGCGAGAGTCGAGCGCAGGATCTGCGTGCCGTCGGGACGCTCGACCCACTCCTGCTCGCGCCGCACGGGCAGCTGCCAGCACACCTCGGGCTTGGTCTCGAGCGGGTTCAGGCCCTTGCGCAGCGCCAGGCCGTGCAGCGCGCAGCCGATGCCACCGGGATGGTCCGCACGGTTGGCGAAGACGCACGCGCCGTCGACGACGCGGGTCTTGTTGCGCTTCTCCGAATCGTCCTCGATCGGCTCCATGAAGTGCAGCTTGGACACGCCGTTCTTGCCCGTGCGGTGCCCTTCGTCGTAGAGCTGCCAGTCGTCACGAGTCAGCTCGGCGGCGAAGCGCTTGACCCGCTTCTCGTCCTCCTTGTCGGAGAAGTACGCGCCGTGGTTGCAGCAGCCGGTGCTGGCCTGTCCCGTGAGCGTGCCGTGGCAACCGCGCCCGAAGATGCACGTCCACCGCGAGCACAGCCAGGTCAGATCAGCGCGGATCTGATGGGACTCGTCGCCGGGATCGGCAAACTCGATCCACTCTCGGGGGAAGTCCAGAGATACCTCGCGTTGTGGCACACCCCGAGCGTACGAGACGAACCCGCGATGCGCGGAACATGGCCTAGTGTGCCGATCATGCGTCTCGGTGTGTTGGACGTCGGATCGAACACCGTCCACCTGCTCGTCGTGGATGCGCACCGCGGCGCCGAGCCCACCCCGCAGCTTTCGCACAAGTCCGAACTCCGCCTGGCCGAGCACATCGATCGCCACGGCGACCTGAGTCGCGAGGGTGCGGATGCCCTGGTCAAAGGCGCCATCGCCGCCCAGGAAGAGGCCGAGCAGCTCGGCTGCGACGAGCTCCTCGCCTTCGCCACCTCGGCCGTGCGCGACGCCGGCAACAGCGCCCGCGTGCTGAAGCGGGTCGCGAAGGAAGCCGGCGTCGAGCTGAACGTGCTGTCCGGCGAGGACGAGGCGCGGCTGACCTTCCTGGCCGTGCGCCGCTGGTTCGGCTGGAGCGCGGGCAACCTGATCTGCCTCGACATCGGCGGCGGCTCGCTCGAACTCGCGGCCGGTGCCGACGAAGATCCCGACGTCGCCGTGTCCCTGCCGCTCGGCGCCGCCCGGCTCACCCGCGAATGGTTCAGCGAGGATCCCGCGCCCAAGAGTGAAGTCGGCGCGCTACGGGCGCACGTCGAGTCCGTGCTGGCCGAACCGGCGCAGCGGCTGCTCGTGGTCGGAACCCCGGACCGCGTGGTCGCCACCAGCAAGACGTTCCGCACCCTGGCCCGGCTGGCCGGAGCCGCGCCGAGCTCGGCCGGACCGCGGGTCCGCCGCCTGCTCACCCGCACCGGCCTGACCCAGGTGACGTCCTTCATCTCCCGCATCCCGTCCGACGACCTGGCTGAGCTCGACGGCGTCAGCGTCGGCCGGGCCCACCAGACCTTGGCCGGCGCCGTAGTGGCCACCGCGGCGATGGATGCGCTGGGCGTGGACGAGGTCGAGCTCTGCCCGTGGGCCCTGCGCGAGGGTGTGATCCTTCGCCGTCTCGACTGGCTCGGCGGCGGCTGAGCTTGCGCTAGCAGCTACCCTGCCGCGCATGAGGACCGCGCGAAATCGCTCCGCAACGAGCGCTGCGCGGGTCCGCCGGGAGCCCGCATGACACCGGACGAGCCCCGGGCCCTGCGCGCCAGCGGGGCGAAGGTCGGGTTGTCGACGGCGTCGGTCTACCCCGAGTCCACGGCCGTCGCCTTCGAGTTGGCCGCGAAGCTCGGCTACGACGGCGTCGAGATCATGGTGTGGACGGACCCGATCAGCCAGGACCCGTACGCCCTGCAGCGGCTCTCGCAGCACTACGGGGTGGCGATCCTCGCGATCCACGCGCCGTGCCTGATCATCACCCAGCGCGTCTGGACGACCGATCCGTGGACGAAGCTGCAGAAGGCGCAATTCGCGGCGGAACTCCTGGGCGCGCAGACCGTGGTCGTCCACCCGCCGTTCCGGTGGCAGCGCGACTACGCGCGTGGGTTCCGCGAAGGGGTGCGCCGACTCGCGCAGGAGACTGACGTCCGCTTCGCCGTGGAGAACATGTTCCCGCTGCGGGTGCGCGGCCGCGAGGTGTCGGCCTACCAGCCGTCGTGGGACGTCGCCGCGGCCGAGCCGTACCGCGACTACACGCTCGACCTCTCACACTCCGCCGTCTCGCACTCCGACGCGCTCGGGATGCTCGACGCGATGGGCGAGCGGCTGACCCACCTCCACATCGCCGACGGCACCGGCGTGCCGAAGGACGAGCACCTGGTGCCCGGCCGGGGCAACCAGCCCTGCGCCGAGGTGTTGGAACGGTTGGCCGCGCGCGGCTACGACGGGCACGTCGTGGTCGAGATCAACACCCGCCGCGCCCTTGATCGGGCTGAGCGCGAGGCCGACCTTGCCGAGGCGCTCGCGTTCTGCCGGCTGCACCTCGTGGCACCTCAGCGGGCCCCCGGCGGGCCGCACTAACCTGGACGCATGCTGCTGCGCACTGCGATCCTCGCTGCGGCCCGCAACCACCGCATCGAGGCCGTCGTCACCCGCGCGCCGGTGTCGCGTTCGGTCGTGCGCCGCTTCGTGGGCGGCCCGGACATCCAGTCCGCCGTCGCCGCCACGAAGACCCTCCTCGCGAGCGGCCTGACCGTCACGCTCGACCACCTGGGCGAGGACACCACTGACCGGGCCCACGCCGACACCGTCGCCGCGGCCTACCTCGACGTGCTCACTGCGCTCGATCGCGAAGGGCTCACCGGCCGCCTCGGGCTGCTCACCGCGCGGGCCGAGGTCAGCGTCAAGCTCAGCGCCGTCGGCCAAGCCCTGCCCGTCGACGGCGAGAAGATCGCCCTCGAACACGCGCAGACGATCTGCACCGAGGCCCGCCGCCTGGGCGCCACGATGACCCTCGACATGGAGGACCACACCACCACCGACTCCACGCTGGAGATCCTGCGCCAGCTGCGTGTCGACTTCCCGGAGACCGGCGCGGTGCTGCAGGCCTACCTGCGCCGGACTGAATCCGACTGCCGCGACCTCGCCTACGCCGGCAGTCGGGTGCGGTTGTGCAAGGGCGCCTACGACGAGCCGGCGTCGGTCGCGTTCCAGAAGCGCATCGACGTCGACCGCTCCTACGTTCGCTGCATGAACGCATTGCTGGCCGGCGACGGCTACCCGATGTTCGGCACCCACGACCCGCGCCTCGTCGAGATCGCCATCGAGCAGGCGAAGAGTCACGGCAAGCAGACCTTCGAGTTCCAGATGCTCTACGGCATCCGCCCCGACGAACAGCGGCGGCTCGCCGCGGCCGGCCACACCGTGCGCGTGTATGTGCCCTACGGTGCCCAGTGGTACGGCTACCTGATGCGCCGGCTCGCCGAGCGTCCGGCTAACCTCGCGTTCTTCGCTCGCGCACTCGTCTCGAAGGGATGAGCATGGCTGACCCGACGGCTGAGCCGGCGCAGACCGGCCCGATCGCGATCCTGGGCGGCGGCAAGATCGGCGAGGCGCTGCTGTCCGGGCTGCTGCGCGGCGAGCGCACCGTCGCCGACATCGTGGTGAGTGAGAAGCACCCGGGTCGGGGCGCCTACCTGGCCGAGACCTACGGCGTGCAGACGCTTGACGTCGCCGCTGCCGTTGGCAAGGCGGCCACGCTGATCCTCGCGGTGAAGCCCCAGGATATCGACACCCTGCTCGCCGAGGTCGCTCAGGTGATCGGACCGCAGCACCTCGTCGTCTCCGTGGCGGCCGGCATCACCACCGAACACATCGAGCGCCACCTTCCGGACGGCATCGCCGTCGTGCGGTGCATGCCCAACACCCCGGCCCTCGTCGATCAGGCGATGACCGCCGTCGCCGCAGGGGCGCACGCTGACGAGGCCCACCTGGACGTCGCGGAGTCGTTGCTCGCTTCGGTCGGCAAGGTCGCCCGGGTGCCGGAGTCCCAGTTGGACGCCGTGACGGCGCTGTCCGGATCGGGCCCGGCGTACTTCTTCTTCCTGGTCGAGGCGATGATCGACGCCGGGATCCTGCTCGGCCTGCCCCGCACGCTCGCGGCCGAGCTGATCGTTCAGACCGCGATCGGGTCCGCGATCATGCTGCGGGACTCCGGCGAGCACCCGGTGCAGCTGCGCGAGGCGGTCACGAGCCCCGGCGGCACCACGATCGCGGCCATCCGGGAGCTCGAGGTGCACGGTGTACGGGCGGCGCTGCTGGCCGCGATCGAGGCGGCCGCCCGCCGCAGTGCCGAGCTCGGCGCCCAGAATTGACGGCAGATCCCCTCATTTGCGCCCACATTGCCCTGGTTCCCCGGTATAGCTTCCACTCAGCTATCGCATAGGCCCCATGTGTACCGCTAGTGTCGTGACAAGCACGTGCGTGTCCCGTTCGTCGGTGGGGAAGCCGACGCACCGACACGTGCCGAAGGTGTCGGTGAGACATGTCCGCCAAGCAAGATGACAGTGAGTCGCGCGAGTCGCCCGGGATACGCCCGGTAGACCCAGCGCTCGCTGACGTGAGGTTTCTGACCGTCGCAGAGGTTGCGGCGGTGATGAGAGTTTCCAAGATGACCGTCTATCGCATGGTGCATTCGGCCGAACTGCCCGCCGTACGCGTCGGCCGGTCCTTCCGGGTTCCGGAGAAGGCCGTGCACGACTACCTGCGTGACGCCTTCATCGAAGCCGGGTGAGCGCTGACCTATTCGCCGGGGGCGTCGCTCCTGACTGATGGGCGAGTGCGCATTTCGGGGCAGGTAGGCTCGCCCAAGGCCCCGGCGTCTGTCCGGGCAATCGATCGACGAGGTCTGAGTATGGGTTCTGTCATCAAGAAGCGGCGTAAGCGGATGGCCAAGAAGAAGCACCGCAAGCTGCTGAAGAAGACGCGCGTCCAGCGACGCAACAAGAAGTAGCGGACGCGACCACCCTGCTCCTGCCCACCCGAGGGTGTGCCTGATGCCCAGCGTCGTTCTCATCACCGGGGTCAGCCGGTACGCCGGCGGGCGGTTGGCGGCCCAGCTCGCGGCCGATCCGTCGATCGAGCGGGTCATCGGCGTCGACACGATGCCGCCGCGCACTGCTGATCTGCCGCTACTTGGCCGCACGGAGTTCGTGCGCGCCGATATCCGCAATCCGCTGATCGCCAAGGTGATTGCGCAGGCGCGGGTGACCACGGTTGTGCACACCGCGCTGATGGCCTCGCCCCGCGCTGTCGGCGGCCGGGTGGCCATGCAGGAAATGAACGTCATCGGCACGATGCAGTTGCTGGCCGCGTGCCAGAAGTCCGACACCGTGCAGCAGTTCGTGCTCAAGTCCACCACGGCGGTGTACGGCTGCGGCCCGGCCGACCCGGCTGTCTTCACCGAGGACATGCATCCGCACGACGGCTCGCAGGTCGGCTACGCAAAGGACGCCGTCGAGGTCGAGGGCTACGTGCGCGGCTTCGCCCGGCGCCGGCCCGACGTGCACACGAGCGTGCTGCGGCTGTCCAACGTCATCGGCCCGACGATCGACACCGCACTCTCCCGCTACCTCGGCATGCCGTTCGTGCCCACGGCCCTCGGGTTCGATCCGCGGCTGCAACTGCTGCACGAATCGGACGCCATCGAAGCGCTTCGGCTGGCCGCGGTCTGGCGCCGGCCGGGCATCTTCAATGTCGCCGGCGACGGCGTCATGCCGCTGTCGCAGATCATCCGCCGGTCGGGACGGATCCGCGTCCCGGTCCCCAACCCGGCCATCGGGTTGGCCGGCGCGCTCGTGCGCAACAGCAGCGTCGTCGAATTCACGGCCGAAGAGGCGCGCTACCTGACCTACGGACGCGCCGTCGACACCACGTTGCTGCGCACCGAGTTCGGCTACACACCGCGCTACTCGACGGCCGCGGCGGTCGACTCCTATCTCGACGGACAACGTCCGTTGCCCCGCGTTGCACTGGCCGTTATCAGCGTAGGGTCGCGGGTACTTCAGGGGCGGCGCGACCGCCGACTCGCCATCACCGGCACCTGATCGGACGGGGGGCCTGACTTGGACGAAGCCCGGGTGATCCCGTTGCACGGCACCGAGCCCGCTGGTCCGCTGCGGCGCGGCCGCCGGTTGGCCAACCGCCGCACCGGCCGCCCGACCCCGGGGCCGGGCAATCCCGGCGCCTCGATCCACCCGCTGACGCCCACCCCGACGGAGCCGTCTGCGGCTCCGGCCGACCGCGCCCGGCCCGAGCCCGTCGCGCCCGCCGTCCGCCTGGTGCCGGCCTGGGAGCAGCGCGCGGCACAGGCGCTGTCCTTCCTCGGTCGCCGGCTCCAGGGCAACTACGCCGTCGACGAGTTCGGCTTCGACGCCGACCTGACCGAGAACGCCATCCTGCCCGTGCTGCGGCCGCTCTACGACAAGTGGTTCCGCGTCGACGTCAACGGCGTCGAGCACATCCCGGCCGAGGGCGGGGCCCTGCTCGTCGCCAACCACGCCGGCGGGCTCTGGGCCCTCGACGCCACGATGACCGCGTTCGCCGTGCACACCGAACACCCGGCGCACCGGTTCCTGCGCATGCTCGGCGCGGACCTCGTCTTCAACGCACCGGTCCTGGGCCCGTTGGCCCGCAAGAGCGGCAGCACCCTGGCCTGCTCCGCCGACGCCGAGCGCCTGCTCGCGGCCGGTGAGCTCGTCGGGGTGTGGCCGGAGGGGTTCAAGGGCATCGGCAAGCCGTTCCACGAGCGCTACAAGTTACAGCGCTTCGGCCGGGGCGGGTTCGTGCACGCGGCGATCAAGACCGGCGTGCCGATCATCCCGGTGTCGATCATCGGTTCCGAGGAGATCCACCCCGTGCTCGGGAACGCCAAGACGGTCGCCCGCATCCTCAACCTGCCCTACTTCCCGCTCACGCCGACGTTCCCGTGGCTGGGTCCCCTCGGCCTGCTGCCGCTGCCGAGCAAGTGGTACATCGAGTTCGGCGAGCCGATCCACACCGAGGACCTCGACCCGGAGGCGGCGGAGGACGCCGTGACCGTCTTCGACGTCACTGACCGCGTGCGCGAGACGATCCAGAGCACGCTGTACCGCCTGCTCGTGCAGCGCCGCTCGATCTGGCGCTGAGCGCCGAA
>JAOPVG010000016.1 GCA_025966255.1 Jatrophihabitans sp. | reverse complement strand
CTGGCCGGGTCAGCCTGGTCGCGATTGCGGCGAACGTCCTGGCCGAGCCGGTCGTGGCGGTGACGACGATCGTCGGCTTCACCGCGGCAGTGGTGGCCCCGCTGTGGCTGGCGGGCGGCGCTGCTCTCGCCTGGATCGCCGGGTGGCCGTGCCGATGGCTTGTGCTGGTGGCTGACTTCTTCGGTGGGCTGCACGGCGCGACCGTGCCGTGGCCGGCCGGGACCGCGGGCGGCCTCGCGCTGCTCGTGCTCCTGGCCGTGGTCTGCGTCGCGGCGCTTCGAGCTCGGCCCCGGCTCGTGCTCGGCGCCGCTGCCTCGACCGCGCTCGCCATCCTGATCCCGGTCCGTGCCGTCACGTTGGGCTGGCCGCCGTCCGGCTGGGTGTTCACGGCCTGCGACGTCGGCCAAGGGGATGCGCTGCTGCTGAACGCCGGCTCACACGCCGCCGTCGCGATCGACACCGGCCCAGACCCGGTGCTCATCGACCGCTGCCTGCGCGACCTCGGGATCACGACGATCCCGCTGCTCGTGATCACCCACCTGCATCTTGATCACGTCGGTGGAATGTCGGGCGTCGCCCGGGGGCGGCGGATCGGCCAGATCCTCGCCGGCCCGCTCGATGAGCCCGGCTCCGGTCTGTTGATCGTCGATCGGGTTGCGGCTGGTCAAGGCCTGGTGATCCGTACCCCGGCCGTCGGCACCCATCTCGACGTGGGGGCGGTGCACCTCGACGTGCTCGGGCCGCGGTCGGCCTACCGCGGCACCCGCTCCGACCCGAACAATTCCTCGTTGGTGCTGCGGGCCGTGGTCGGCGGGGTGCGGATACTCCTCCCCGGAGACGCCGAGGTCGATGCGCAGCAGGCCCTGCTCGACTCAGGTGCCGATGTGCGGGCGGACGTGCTGAAGGTGCCGCACCACGGCTCCGCCTATTCCGACCCCGAGTTCCTCGCGGCGGTGCACGCCTCGGTCGCGATCGTGAGCGTCGGCCTGCACAACGACTACGGTCATCCGTCGCCGATGCTGCTCGCCGAGATGGCCCGCCTGGGTGTGCCGCTGCTGCGGACGGACCGCGACGGCGATGTCGCCGCCGTCGAGCAGAGCGGTCGGCTGAGCACCGTCGCGCACGGCGTCGCAGCGACCTCCGTGGGGCTTGCGCGCCCGGCGGCCCGGGGCGGACCTATGCGCGAGCCGCAGACCGCAGCGGTCGCGTCAGCGGTCGATGCGAGGATGAGGGCATGCCAGCGCGTCCGGTCAACGTCGACGACCTGCCAACCCCGCTACCTGGGGTCGTCCTGCTTGTCGGCGACGAGGATCTGCTGGTCGATCGGGCGATCAGCGCGGTCTCCGCCGCCGCTCGCCGCGCCGATCCCGGCGTCGTCGAGACCGAGCGGACGGGCGCGGCGCTCGAGGGCCCCGAGCTGCACGAACTGCTCGGGCCGTCCTTGTTCGGCGATGCCCGGGTGATGGTGATCCGAGCGGCCCAGGACGTTCGAACGGCCGCCACGACGGTGCTCGGCCCCTATCTCGAGTCGCCCGTCGACGGCACGGTCGTGGTGGTGCAGCATGCCGGCGCGGCGAAGGGCAAGGCCGTGCTCGAACTCGCCCGGAGGGCCAAGGCGCTCGAGATCGGGTGCACGAAGCTGACCCGGCCCGATGAGCGCGCCGACTTCGTCCGAGCCGAGGTCCGGAGCAACGGCGGGAGGATCAGTGGTGACGCGCTCGCGGTATTGATGGACGCCGTCGGCAGCGACCTCCGCGAGCTCGCCGGCGTGGCGGCCCAGCTCGTCAGCGACTCCGGTGGCGACGTGAACATCGACATGGTCCGCGCGTTCCACAAGGGCCGGGCCGAGGTCACCGGCTTCGCGGTGTCCGATCTCGCCGTGGTAGGCCGCAGCGGTCCGGCGCTGGAGGCGCTGCGGTTCGCTCTCTCGGTGGGCGTGCCGCATGTCGTGATCGCCGACGCGCTGGCCGACGGCGTCCGGTCGGTGGCGCGGGTCTGGTCAGCCGGACGGGGCAGCGAGTACGAGTTGGCGAAGCGCCTGGGCATGCCGCCGTGGAAGGTCAAGCGCGCCGGCAGCCAGGGCCGCGGGTGGAGTGAGCTCGGGCTGCGTCAGGCCCTCGGTGTGGTGGCGACCCTGAACGCCGACGTCAAGGGCGCCGCGGTCGATCCCGCCTTCGCGCTGGAACAGGCGGTCCGCCGGATCGGGACGGCGCGCGGATCCCGCTGAGCGGATCCGGCCCGGGAGGCACTGCCTTCCCGCCGGCCCGGACGCAATTGAGCCGGGCACCCCGAGGGGTTGCCCGGCTCAACTAGTGGTGCGAAAACTTATAGCGAGTTTGCCCGAAACGCCATGGCCGACTTCTTGTTGGCGGCCTGGTTGGCGTGGATGATGCCCTTGCTGGCGGCCTTGTCCAGCTGGCGGGACGCGGTCTGCAGCGCGGTGAGAGCCTGCTCCCGGTTGCCCGAGTCGGCGGCCTCGCGGAACTGGCGGATCGACGTCTTCAGGGCCGACTTCACGCTCTTGTTGCGTAGACGCGCGATCTCGTTCGTACGGATGCGCTTGATCTGGGACTTGATGTTTGCCACGAAATCCTCGACGTTCTGTGTTGGTGGTGGTCGCTCGCTGGACGATCGGTAGTCCGCGAAGTGCCGGCGCGCCGGCGAGCAGACAACCTCGCCAGACTACCAGCGCCACCCGGGCGCCCCAAAATTCGACGCCTCCACAGGGGGGCCTCAGGTGCTCTTGGCTCGGACGGTGACAAGCTCGAACTTCGTGTACAGGTAGGTCCGCACGCCGTCGGAGCCGCTGATGACATCGGCGACGGCCTGGTCCTCACCCTCGTCGTCGCCGTAGATCATCGCTGCACCCTCGTCGAAGAAGATGCCGCCGTCCACGGGCGCGAGATCGGTCAGCTGCACGACGACGTAGCGGCCGCCGAGCGTTGAGACGAGCGTGCGGATCTCGGTGCTCTTCGCGTCGTCGGCTTTGCGATACACGCCGACGACCTCCTGCCAGTCATCCTCACCGGGCGTGGTGTTGACGAGGTCGCCCTTTCGTAGATCGTTGGCGGGGACGCGGTATTCGACAGCGGCGCGGGGGTCGGTCATGCCGCTCATCCTGCCGGATCGCCGACGTGGGCCCGAATCGCGGGCGTACCCGGCGCGTCCGACCGGCCCCGGATCGGCGCCCGATCAGCCGAACGGGAGCTGGGGTTGGGGCGGCCCGTGGGTCGGGTCGACGCCGTCGAAGAGGCTGCTGATCGATTCGCCGCCGTGGATCCGCGAGATGGCCTCGGCGAACAGCGGAGCGACAGACCGCACCGTGAGCTGCGGCCATTCCTCCGAAGGCGGCGGCACCGTGTCGGTGGTGACGACCTCACTCACCAGCGGGTGTTCGCGTAGGCGCTGCACCGCCTTGCCGGCGAAGAGTCCGTGCGTGCAGGCGATGGCGGCGTCGGGGCAGTCCTGTTCGGCCAGTCGGTCGAGCAGTTCGATGATCGAGCCGCCGGTCGCGATCTCGTCGTCCAGCACGATCGCCCGCTTGCCCCGGACGTCGCCGACGATCGCGTCGATGACGACGTGGTCGTCGTCCAGGCGCTGCTTCGATCCGGCCGCGACGGGCAGGCCGAGCAGTCGCGAGAACTGAGTGGCGGTCTTGGCGTTGCCCAGGTCGGGGGACACGACGACCGTGTTGTCCAGGTCGCGGCCCCGGAAGTGGTCGGCCAGCTCGCCGATCGCGGTCAGGTGATCGACCGGCACGGAGAAGAAGCCGTGCACCTGCGGGGCGTGCAGCGTCATGGTGAGCACCCGATCCGCCCCGGCGGTGGTCAGCATGTCCGCCACGAGGCGCCCGGCGATCGAGATGCGCGAGGCGTCCTTCTTGTCCGAGCGCGCGTACGCGTAGTGCGGGATCACCGCTGTGACCTGCGAGGCGGATGCGCCCCGCGCCGCGTCGAGCATCAGCAGTAGCTCCATGAGGTGCTCCTGCGTCGGCGGCACGAGTGGTTGCACGACGTAGACGTCGCGCTGGCGGCAGTTCTCCTGCAGTTGGACGTAGAGGCAGTCGTTGCTGAATCGCCGGATCTCGACGGGGGAGAGCGGGACGCCGAGGGCCTCACAAATGCTGAGTGCGAGCGGGCGGTGGGCGCTCCCGGAGAGCACCACGATCTCGCGCATTGGTGCAGGCTATCCCGCCGCCCACTTCGAGTGGCGCGACTTGTCCGCCCGTCGCGGCGTCCGAGCGCGTCGAGGGGCGGACGACTCGCCGTGGACGGGCGGTCCCCAACCACGTGCGAAAATGGACGGGTGACATCCGCCGGCCGGACGGATCCGGCGCGGATCCGCAACTTCTGCATCATCGCGCACATCGACCACGGCAAGTCGACGCTGGCCGACCGCATGCTGCAGGCGACCGGTGTTGTCGACGGTCGGCAGATGCGGGCGCAGTACCTCGACCGGATGGACATCGAGCGCGAGCGCGGTATCACGATCAAGGCGCAGAACGTCCGGATGCCGTGGACGAGCCGCGAGACCGGCGTCGAGCATGTCCTGCACATGATCGACACCCCGGGCCACGTCGATTTCACCTACGAGGTCAGCCGCAGCCTGGCGGCCTGCGAGGGCGCGGTGCTGCTCGTCGACGCCGCGCAGGGGATCGAGGCGCAGACGCTCGCGAACCTCTACCTGGCAATCGAGAACGACCTGCAGATCATCCCCGTCCTCAACAAGATCGACCTGCCCGCCGCCCAGCCCGACCTGTACGCGGCCGAGCTCGCGCACATCATCGGCTGCGACCCCGACGACGTCCTGCGCGTCAGCGCCAAGACCGGCGAGGGCGTCGAGGCCCTGCTGGACGTCATCTGTCGCGACGTCCCCGCCCCCGTCGGCGAGCCGGACGCGCCGGGCCGGGCGATGATCTTCGACTCGGTCTACGACATCTACCGCGGCGTGATCACGTACATCCGCGTCGTGGACGGGCAGTTCACCCCGCGCGAGCGGATCAAGATGATGTCCACCGCCGCCACCC
>JAOPVG010000010.1 GCA_025966255.1 Jatrophihabitans sp. | reverse complement strand
GACCCGCCGCGGGCCTGCACGAGCTGGATCGGGCCCAGACCGACGCCGCCCTGGCCGAGCACCATCGGGTGGATGCGGTGCGGGCGCACCTGCTCGAGATGGCGGGAGACCGCGATGCCGCGCGCGAACACTACCGGTCGGCGGCGCGCCGCACGCTCAGCGTTCCCGAGCAGCGCTATCTCGAATCCCGGGCCGCGGACCTCGGCTAGGCCCGCCCGCCACCTCGGCGTTCATGGCGCCGGAGTCTGCCCGATAGCGTGCAGGTATGGACGCCTGGCCCGACTGCGCGGTGCCCGATCTCCCCGGAGCGGGCGGCCCCCTCCGCCTGTACGACACCGCAACCGGGTCGGTACGGGAGACGGCGCCAAGTCACACCGCGCGCATGTATGTCTGCGGCATCACCCCGTACGACGCGACCCATCTCGGCCACGCCGCGACCTACCTCGCGTTCGATCTAGTGCAGCGGGTCTGGCGCGACGCCGGTCACAAGGTGCACTACGTCCAGAACGTCACCGACGTCGACGACCCGCTGCTGGAGCGCGCGGCCCACACCGGCGAGGACTGGCGCAGCCTGGCCGAGCGGGAGATCCAGCTCTTTCGCGAGGACATGACCGCGCTGCGGGTGCTCCCGCCCGACGAGTACATCGGCGCCGTCGAGGCCATGCCGGAGATCACCGACGCCATCGCACAACTCCGGAAGGACGGCAACGCCTACGGCGTAGACGAAGACATCTACTTCCCGGTGTCCGCGGCGCCACGGTTCGGATCCGAGTCGAACTACGACCGCGAAACGATGCTCTCGCTGTTCGGCGAGCGCGGCGGCGACCCGGACCGCACCGGCAAGCGGGATCCGTTGGATTCGCTGCTGTGGCGCGGCCGGCGCGCCGGTGAACCGCACTGGGACTCACCGATGGGGGCCGGGCGCCCGGGCTGGCACATCGAGTGCAGCGTGATCGCCCTGAACCGGCTCGGGATGGCCTTCGACGTACAGGGCGGTGGGTCGGATCTGATCTTCCCGCACCACGAGCACTCCGCCGCGCACGCCGAGGCGCTCACCGGCACGGCTCCGTTCGCCACGCATTACGTGCACTCCGGGATGATCGGCCTGGACGGCGAGAAGATGAGCAAGTCGCGCGGCAACCTCGTGCTGGTGTCGAAGCTGCGGGCCGCGCACATCGACCCGATGGCGGTGCGGCTGGCGCTGCTCGACGGCCACTACCGGGCCGACCGGGAGTGGACGGGGGGCCGGCTGCCGGCCGCCGAGGCCAGGCTGCTGCGGTGGCGGGCGGCGGCGGCGCTGCCGGCGGCCCCGCCGGCCGACGGGCTGCTCATCGAGGTGCGCGAGTTCCTCGCCGACGACCTGGACACCATCGCCGCGATGGCCGCCGTGGACCGGTGGGTGGCCGCGGCGCTGGAGTCGTCGGCCGCCGACGGTGACGCGGACGCTCCGCGGCTGGTCGTCAACCTGGTGGACGCCCTGCTCGGCGTCGCCCTCTGACCCGCGGCACCCGCAGCCGCTGACCGCTCAGTCGCCGCGAGGTTGGATGTTCGGGCCCGCGTGCCCGCCGCCGCGGTCGCGCCGGCGCAGGTAGCGCTCGAACTCGCGGGCGATCGCGTCGCCGGAGGCTTCGGTCATCTCGGTGCGGTCGATCTCGTCGTCGCGTTCCTCGAGATTGCGGATGTACTCGATGACCTCTTCGTCCTCGGCCGCCATCTCGTCGACGAGCTTCTGCCACTCGTCGGCCTGCTCGGGCAACTGCGAGAGCGGGATGGGGACGTCGAGCACCTCCTCCACCCCGTGCAGCAGGGCAAGCGTGGCCTTCGGGTTGGGCGGCTGTGAGACGTAGTGGGGCACGCCGGCCCAGAACGAGATGGCCGGAATTCCGGTGGCCACGCACGCGTCCTGCAACACGCCGACGATGCCGGTCGGGCCCTCGTAGCGGGAGTGCTCGAGGCCGTAGCGGGCAGCGGACTCCGGGTCGTAGGCCGTGCCCGTCACCTGGGTCGGCCGGGTGTGCGGCGAGTCGGACAGCAGCGCGCCGAGCGTCACGACGACGCGGACATCGAGCTCGCGGATCACACCGAGCAACTCGCCGCAGAACGTGCGCCACCGCATGTTCGGCTCGATGCCGTGCACCAGCACGAGATCGAACTCCGCGCCGGGCGGGCGGCAGTAGGAGAACCGGGTCGTGGGCCAGGAGATGCGCCGCGAGATTCCGTCGACGAGCGACACCTGCGGCCGGTTGACCTGGAAGTCGTAGTAGTCGTCGGGATCGAGCTCGGTGAGCGGCTGGGCGTCCCAGACCAGTTCGAGGTGCTCGATCGCTCCGCTGGCCGCGTCGCCGGCGTCGTTCCAGCCCTCGAAGGCGGCAACGAGGACGGGGTTGACGAGCTCCGGCCAGTCGCCGGTGTCCGGGGGGGTCACCGCAGGCCACCAATATCGGTACGAGCCGTCATTCCTCCAGCCTACGACCGTGGCCCCTACGGGCTGGGCACGCAAGCCCGAAGCCGGCCCGAAGCGGCCGGACCGTTGGCTCGACCCGGGGGCAACCCGTCACGTGTCGTATGGCCCGCCCCGCAATGTCCAAAGACAGCAGCGCACCCCCCGTATGCTGGGGGTTCTGAGTTCTGTTGCCGATTACCGAGGGATTCGCCTTGCCCGAAACGCCGGCACTACGCCCCGACGCCACGGAAGCTCTCACCACATTGCTGCAGTCGCGCATCCTCGTGCTCGACGGTGCCATGGGCACCGCGATCCAGCGTGACCGACCGGACGAGGCGGGCTACCGCGGCGAGCGCTTCGCCGACTGGCCCAGCGATGTCCAGGGCAACAACGACCTGCTCACAATCACCGCACCCGAGATCATCGCCGGAATCCATCGCGAGTACCTCGAGGCCGGCGCCGACATCATCGAGACCAACACATTCAACGCACAGGCGATCTCGCTCGGCGATTACGGCATGGAGGAGCTCGCCTACGAGCTGAACTTCGAGTCGGCCCGGCTGGCCCGAGCCGCCTGCGACGCCATGACCGATCGCACTCCGGACAAGCCGCGTTACGTGGCCGGGGCCCTCGGCCCCACCACCCGCACGGCCTCCATCTCGCCGGACGTGAACGATCCCGGTGCCCGCAACGTCACCTATGAGCAGCTCGTCGAGGCGTACTCGACGGCCACTCGCGGCCTCGTCGACGGCGGCGCCGACCTCCTGATCATCGAGACGATCTTCGACACCCTCAACGCCAAGGCCGCGATCTTCGCGGTGGAGTCGGTGTTCGAGGAGTACGGCCGCCGCTGGCCGGTCATCATCTCCGGCACGATCACCGACGCCTCCGGCCGCACTCTGTCGGGTCAGGTCACCGAGGCCTTCTGGAACTCGGTGCGGCACGTCAAGCCGCTGCTCGTGGGCCTGAACTGCGCCCTCGGCGCGAAGGAGATGCGGCCCTACATCGCCGAGATCTCGCGCGTCGCCGACACCTTCGTCTCCTGCTACCCGAACGCCGGGCTGCCGAACGCGTTCGGCGAGTACGACGAAGCGGCCGACGAGACCGCGGCCATCATCGCCGAGTTCGCCGAGAGCGGCTTCGTGAACCTGGTCGGCGGCTGCTGCGGCACCACGCCCGATCACATCGCCGCGATCGCCGGTGTGGTGGAGGGCAAGCCCCCGCGCGTGCCCGTCGAATCCGCCGACGTCATGCGCCTGTCCGGGCTCGAACCGCTGCTGATCACCGAGGAATCGCTGTTCGTGAACGTCGGTGAGCGCACCAACATCACCGGGTCGGCGAAGTTCCGCAACCTCATCCGCGACGGCGACTACAACACCGCGCTGTCCGTCGCGCGCCAGCAGGTCGAGAACGGCGCGCAGGTCATCGACATCAACATGGACGAAGGCATGATCGACGGCGTCGCCGCGATGGACAAGTTCGTGAAACTTGTCGCGAGCGAGCCGGACATCAGCCGGGTGCCACTGATGATCGACTCGTCCAAGTTCGAGGTCATCGAGGCGGGCCTGCGGTGCGTGCAGGGCAAGCCGATCGTCAACTCGATCTCCATGAAGGAGGGCGAGGACAAGTTCCGTCGCGAGGCCACGCTGTGCCGCAAGTACGGCGCCGCGGTCGTGGTCATGGCCTTCGACGAGGAAGGGCAGGCCGACAACCTGGAGCGGCGCAAGGCGATCTGTGAGCGCGCCTACCGCATCCTGGTCGACGAAGTCGGCTTCCCGGCCGAGGACATCATCTTCGACCCCAACATCTTCGCGCTGGCGACCTGCATCGAGGAGCACGTCAACTACGGCGTTGACTTCATCGAGGGAACGCGCTGGATCAAGCAGAACCTGCCCGGTGCGCTGGTCTCGGGCGGCGTGTCGAACGTGTCGTTCTCCTTCCGCGGCAACAACGCCGTCCGTGAGGCCATCCACGCGGTGTTCCTGTACCACGCGATCGGCGCGGGCATGGACATGGGAATCGTCAACGCCGGCGCCCTCGAGGTCTACGACGAGGTGCCCGAGC
>JAOPVG010000004.1 GCA_025966255.1 Jatrophihabitans sp. | reverse complement strand
GACGCCGCGGCCCAGGCGGCCGCGTCGACCGCGACCGTCGACCTCTCTGGCGCCGGACTCGAATGCCGCGACCCGCAGATCGCCACCGACACCACCGCCTTCCGCCCGGGAGGGCAGGTCACGGTCACGATCCGCTGCACGCTGGACCTGTCCTCCCTGGTCGTGTCGGGGCTGCCCGGACGGTCCACGCTCACGGCTCGCGCGACCGTTCCCCTCGATATCTACAGCGGCACCCTCACCTCGCCTGGGAGCGACCGATGATCAGGCGGCCGGCCGGACACAAGCCGCAGCACCCGACCCAACGGGAGTCGATGTCCCTGATGGCGGCGCGGCGACGGGGCGCCGGCCTCGCACGAGGTTGCGTGGAGGAGGGTGCGGCGGCGGTGATGCTGCTGCTCCTGACTCCGGCCCTGTTCGGTCTCGCCGGGCTCGTCTTGGACGGCGGCCGGCAGCTGGCCGCCCGGCAACAGGCCGTCGATCTCGCCGAACAGGCAGCCCGCGCGGGAGCGGACCGCCTGGACACCGACGCCACCCGGAGCACCGGCTCCACCGGCTACCTCGACATCGCCTCCGCGCAGGACGCCGCCTGCCGCTACGTCACGCTCAGCGACCCGCAGGCGACCTGCCGCGCCACCGTCACCACCACGAGCGAGGGACAGCGGGTGCATGTGGAGGTCACCGCGAGCAGCGCCACCGTCCTGCTCGGGCTCGTCGGGGTCAACCGCCTGCACGTCCACTCCATCGCCGACGCCACCGCCGTCACCGGCATCCGCACCGTCCTCGGCCACGGCTGACAGCGCAGGAGGAACAGAGATGAGGACAGGCACCCGCAGTAGTGAGGACAAGGATGAAGCTCGGGTAACCGGTCGTGCATCCCGATCCGGCGCTGCGCCCATGGCTGCGCAACAGCTGGCCGCGCGACGCGCGCTGCGGCTGCTTGCTGCACTTGCGGCGATCGCTGTCGTCGTCGCTGGTCCGCCGCTGCTGTTGCTCTGGTTGACCGGCAACCCGCTCGAGGTCCCCGCGAGTCTGCGGTCCAGCGCCGGTCTCACCAACCCGATCGACGATCGCACCCTGGTCTGGCTGCTGGCTGCTTTCGCCTGGATCAGCTGGCTGCATCTGCTCGCGTCGCTCATCCTGGAGTTCCTGCAGCAGGCACGCGGCAGCCATCGGCGGATGCCGCTGCCGGGCTTTCTGTTCGGCGCCAACCAACTGCTCGCCTCACACCTCGTCGCGGCCCTGCTGCTCGGAGGGGGCGCGTCCACGGTCACCGGGTTCACCCCCGCGCGCACAACGCCCGGGCCGACCACAGCGATCACCACGTCGGCCAGCTGGACCGCAGCGGAGACGCGCGCATCTCCCGCCCCCGCGACCCCCGCCATCGCCGGGCCTGACCACTCGCACCCACAGTCGACGACAGGGCCGGCGAAGCATCGGTCGCCGGCGCGTCCTGGACCGGTGATCGAATGTCGGGTCCTGCCACCCGAAGGAAGGCACCACGACACGCTGTGGGGGATCGCCGAACGACACCTCGGTGACGGGACGCGCTGGCACGACATCTACCAGCTCAACCGAGGGCGCCTGATGCCCGACGGGCACCGACTCACCGACGCGAGCTACATCCGCCCCGGCTGGACGCTTTATCTCCCCCCGGACGCCCGCGCCCTCCCGGTCGACGCCGTCACACGACACGTCCCCAACCACGCCGACATCGCCGACCCGGTGCGCGACGCCGCACACGAATCACGTGCAGATACTCCCGGTGAGGCCAGCGCCGATCGCACCGACCCTCCGGCGCGGATCTCGGTGGAGCCCCCGGCGGCGCAATCCCTGCCCGCAGCTCCCACGGAGGCAACCGTCGATCCCGGAGCAGCACGCACCGCGCGTGCGGTGCCCAGCCAGGAAGACGACCACACGTCACCCGCCTCGAGCAACGCCCCGACAGGCGCAGCGCGGGCACCTCGACCCGACGAGCGTGCGCCGTCCGTCTGGGAACAGCAGAGTCAGCGGGCCCTCGAGGTGGGTCTGCTCGGACTCGCCGCGGCGGGACTGCTCACCGGCCTCACCCGACGACGCAAGATCGCCGCCCGTCGTCGTCCACCCGGCACCCGGCCGGCCGCGCCGCCACCGGACCTGCTCGACGCCGAGGCCGCGCTTCGCCGGCAGGCTCGCAGCGCCGACGAGATCGCCGCCGCCGTCCGCCTCACCCTGCTGCTGGCCGCCCGCGCAGGCGCGACCGACGAGCCCGCCACCGAACAGGCAGCGCTCGGCGACACCCCGCCGCCGCCCACCGGTACCTCATCGTCACAACGTGCGGTCTCGGTCTCCGCGGTCTGGCACCACCCCGACAACAGCATCGAGCTCGTGCTGGCACCGGACGCGGCGTCACCGCCCGTGCTGCCGCCCGCCGCGGGACCGTTCGTCGCGACCGAACGCGGCTGGCTGCTGCCCGCCGACCAGCGACCGTTCCTGTTCGCGACCACCCGCACCGTCTCGCTCACCGACAGGCTGAACCAGCAGCTGCAGGAGCACGCCGATCCACACCCGCTGCTGCTTCCCGTCGGGACCCTCGGCGGCAGCACGTGCCTGGTGAACCTCGAACACCGCGGCCTGCTCAGTGTCCAACCCGAGCGCGTCCCGGACCCGCACGTGGATGAGGACCGCAGCCAGCTCAGCGAATCCGGAGCCGACGAACGTGTCGTGCCGGTGTTGGCCGGCTGGGTTCTGCAGCTCGCCGGCGCGCCGTGGTTCGAGCTCAGCCGGATCCTGCTGGCGCCGCCGTTCGCGTCCCTGGCCGTCGGCACCGATCGTGCCGACGTGCTCACCACAAGCGACCTGGTGACCCTGCGCCCCACCGCCGTCGCAGCGCACGACATGGACGACCAAGACCCAGGGCGCGAGGACCGTCCCGCCGGCCAGCGGCAGCGAGGTGTCGCCTGGAAGTCAGCCGAAGCGGCCATGCCGGAACCGACGCTGGAGGAGCGTCGTCGCCTCGATGCCTGGGACAGCATCGGCACCGCACCCGACGTGCTCTTCGGCTTCACCGCGGCCGAACTGCCAGCGGAGATCCTGCACGCCGCACACGACCCGCGCCGGCCGATCTGCGTCGTCCTCACCGACCCACACCCGGACGCAGCGACCTGGACCGTCCACAGCGACGGGACCGTCACCATCCCCGGCATCGCCGACCGGCTCGCACCGCCCGCCATCACCAGCGACCAGCTCGCCACCGTGCTGCGGCTACTTGAGCACGCCCAAGACCCGCCGCACGCCGATCAGGCAGATCCCGGGCTCGTCGCGCGCGAGCACGACAACCCGCCCCCACCCGAGAACCCCACGCCAAGTCAGGTCCTTGACCTGACGACGTTCGACACGCCCGGCCATGCGCTCACCGACCACAGTCCCACCAGGCCTCAGGCAGACCAGCCGGACGCCGCCGTCGAGCAGGACAGCGCCGACAACGACAGCACCGACAACGACAGCACCGACCGCGACAGCACCGAAAGCGACAGCACCGACGACCAGGTGGACGGTGCCGTTCTGCCTAGCCAGGCAGCCGACGCAGTGGAGGGTCCGCTCAACGGCCGGGGTGACGCATCGCAGGAGCGGCCGCCGCAAGTGCGGATCGACGTGCTCGGGCCGGTCCGGATCACCGGTACCCGGTCGACGCTCGGCGACGCGATGCGGCAGATCGCTGTCTACCTGGCGCTGCACCGCCGCCCCGTCCAGCCGCAGGCGCTTTGGGAGGCCATCAACCCCGACCGCGAGTTCAACGACCACGCCCTGCGCAGCCGGCTCAACGAGCTCAAGGGCTACGTGTGGAACCAGCTGGAGAAGGCCGGGCGGGGCCGCATGTTCGCCGACACCGTGCTGTGCGACTGGCAGGAGTTCCGTGCCCTCGCCACCGGAGACGACGACAGCAAACTGCAGGCGCTCGCCCTGGTGCGTGGCCGCCCGTTCGAGGACTTCCAGCCGGACTGGGTGTTCCTCGAGGGCTACGTCACCGACGTCGAGGCAGCGGTCGTCGACCTCGCTCTCGAGGTCGCGACCCGCGCACTGGCGCGCGGAGACACCGCGACCGCCTACCTGGTGGCCACCACCGGATTGAAGGCGAGCCCGTACGAGGAGCGGCTGGTGCAGCTCGGCGTCCGCGCCGCCATGGAGCAGGGCGCGCCGCACCTGGCCCGTGCACTGCATCGCCAATTGTCCGCTGTCCTCGACGACGAGATCAGCCCCGATGACACAGAGCAGCCCGCAACGACTGACCTGATGCGCGAGATCAGCGATCTGGAGCACGCCGCACGACACCGCCGCCCCAACGACTGACCACCCAGCGTTCAGCGAGACGACGGGCCCGCCCAGGCCTACCTCGCGGCCTACGCCGTCGGTCCGGACATGGGCGGTAGCGGCACGGGCTCGTCGGGAGTTCTGTGCGGCGTGACGGCGAGCACGGCCAGCCACCCCGCGACGCCGATCAGCACCGCCGCGACCGCAAGCACGGCCGCTTTGTTCTGACGCTGCCGCGGCACGCTCACCAGCAACGCCGCCGCGGCCAGCCCGTCGACCAAGGCAAGCACAGCGGTCAACGGCATCCAGCGACGGTAGCCGCGCTCCAAAGAAGCGGACGACCGGTACCGGGCCAGCGCACGAAATTCGCACGGCGACTCCGCGCGAGCATCTGATGCCGCATCAGCGGCCTCATCGAGGCATCCGTGCGGATTTCGTGCGGACCTTCCAGGCAGGCACTGTGCGGGCGTCGCACGGGTCGTGCGGATTTCGTGCGCCACCTGCCGATCGTCGGCCCCCGCTTCACCGCACGGACCCGACACGACCGGAGGAACCCCATGCCCGCCCTGCTCTTGGCGCAGCCCACCACCCCGCTGCTGCTGTCCCTGCCCGCATCGCACGTGCGCTCACTCGCCGCCTCGCTGGCTGGATCGGCCCGCACGGCGGTCCTGTCGCGGCTGCCGCTGGAGGTGTCGGTGACGCCGAACAGCAAACTGCCGGGGACCACGCAGCTGAACACGCTCATCGGCGGTCTTGTCACGTGGGTGCTGCTGGCGTGTGTCGGTGCGGTGCTGCTCGGCGCGGCCGCGTGGGGAATCGGTAGCCGATCCGGCTACTACGGCGCGCAGCAGAACGGCCGGATGATGGTCCTCGGCGGCGCTGTCGGGGCGATGGTCGCGGGTGCCGCGTCCGCGCTCGTCAACTTCGGGTTCGGCCTCGGCTCGGCGGTGCACTGAGATGTCCGCCCCTCTCAGCGGCTCCCTGCTTCCGCTTCTCGCGCCGATGCCAGCCGACCTCGACCACTCGATGCCGGAGTCGGTCCAGCGCACCATCTTGGGGATCCCGGGCGTCGGGGACCTCGCCAACGCGATGGCCGCCGCCTTCGGACGCGTCGTCAGCGGCGCCGTACACGCCTTCGCTGCCTGGGCCTTCAGCATGCTGTCGGACGCTCTGCTGGCATCCAGTTCCGTCCCGCTCGGCCAGAGCTTCGACGCGCCGTGGCGCGCGATGCTGGCCGTCGCCGCGCTGCTCGCCTTACCGATCATGCTCGCCGGCGTCGCGCACGAGGTGCTGCAAGGCCGCCCCGGACAGGCGCTGCGCCGCGGTGTCGCCTACCCGCTCGCGATCGGGCCGGTGCTGCTCGCCTCCCGCGCCGTCATCGGCCTGCTGGTGTCCGTCGTGCAGTACGCCTGCGGGCTGCTCGTTCAGGTCGGCATCGGCGGTCCGGGCGGGTTCGCCGAAGGGATCGACCGGATGCGCGCGACCCTCGGCGTCGCGACCGGCCCCGCCGACCCCACCGGCGCGGGCGTCTCAGCGGTCGTGGTCCTCATCGCCGGGCTGCTGGCGGTCGTCATCTGGATCGAGCTGGCTGTCCGCGCCGCCCTGGTGCTGCTGCTCGCCGCGTTCGTCCCGCTCGCCCTGGCCGGCATGTTCTGGCAGGCCACCGCCTCCTGGACCCGCCGGCTGCTCGAGTGCCTCGCCGCGGTCCTGCTCGCGCCGCTGGTCATCACCATGGTCATGGTGCTCGCCACCGCCACCCTCACCGCGACCCCGAACGGGCTCGGCGACGGCGTGAACCAGATCGCCATCGCCCTCGCCCTGCTGTTCCTCGGCACGTTCGGCCTGCCGATGACCTTCCGGCTCGTCCCGCACGTCGTCGAAGCCGCCGCCGTCACCGGAGCGGGCGCCATGGTGGCCCGCAGCGCACGACGTCACGCCAGCAACGCCGCGCGCACCGCGACCCTCGCCGTCGGCGGCGGCGTCGCGGGTGGCGGTGCGGCAGGTCGGCTCGCCGCCGCGCCTCGCCCTGCCCCCGCTGCGGGAGCCGCCGGCGGATCGGGGAGCGCCCCGTTCGGTGCATCGGGCGGCACCGCCGCCTCCCGTCAGCCGGCTCGGACGAGCCCAGGCTCCCCGCCCGCACCGTCACCCGCTGCGGCGGTGGTACCGACTCGCCGCGGCGGTGCCTGACATGAGCCACCGCGACACCCACCACTCTGACGGCCGGACCCAGGGGGCTCGGTATGTGTTCCCGCAGCCGGACGGCAGCGTCTGGCTGGGCCTGAAGCTCTCCACACTGGTCGTGCTCGGCACCGCGCTGGCCAGCGCTATCGCGCTCGTCATGTCCGGCGGACCGCTGCCGCTGGCGGCGCTGCTGCTGATCACGGTGGCCGTGGTCTCGCTGCTGCCTATCGCGGACCGCACCCTGCTCGACTGGCTCAGCCCCGCCGCGCGTCACCTTCTCCTCCTCATCAACGGCGGCAAGGCCGTCGCCACGGCGCGCCACGGGCGGCAGGGACCGCGCGCTTGGAGGCTGCCGATGCCGCCCGAGTGCGGGCCGCTCACCGTCCATGCCCTGCCCACCAGCCGCGGCGGTGACTCCAGTCACCTCCCGTTCGACGGCGGTGCTGACGGTGCGGAGGTCGACGAAGGTTGGGGAGTCGTCGCCGCCGCGCGTCATCGGCGCTCACGCGGATCGACACGGCGCCCGGGTCGGCAGACCGTCATCTTCGACGTGCTCAGCCTTGACGGCGTTGGGCTGCTCGACCCCGCCGGGCAGGACACTCGCCTCGCCGCCTGGGGGAGCTGTCTGGACGCACTGGCCGCCGACGCCCGCGTCCAACACCTGCAGTGGATCACGCACAGCCGCCCCGACACCCGCCGGCACCTGACGGGCGGCCCACATGACGTCCACTCCCTCGAAGCCTCTCCGCCCGGCAGCACACCTCGAAGCGCACTCGAGCTGCGACGGGACTACCACGAGATGGTCACCGCAGCTGCCCGCGAAGCATGGGAGCACCGGCACCTGCTGGCCGTCACCTTCAGCATCAACCCGTCCCTGGACGAGACTGGCCCGGCCCGACCCGGCACGCCCGGCAGCGAGACAGGGCGATCCGCAGGTGCGCATCGTCGCGGCGCGGATCCGCGGCCGGACCCGTTGCTGCTGGACGGGATGCGGGACGGGATGCGGGACGTGGCCAGCCTGCTGCTCACCGCCGACCTGCTCGCCCGACCGCTGACCAGCGGCGAGATCGGGCCGCTGCTCAGACTTCTTACTGACCCCTCCCTGAGCGACGACAGCCGCGACCCCGGTGTGCGTGGGGTCGAGCCCGATCCTGTCGCTCACGAACGCTGGGGCGTCCGGTGCCGGCGCAGCGGCTGGGACCATGTCCGGACTGACGACACCTGGCACCGCAGCTACACCGTGTCCGGCTGGCCCCAGCTCCCGCTCGCCGCCGACTGGCTCGCACCGCTGCTGCACGCCATACCGCCCCTCGGCACCGCCCGGGCACTGGCCGTGCACGTCACTGCCGTCGCTCCGCTACACGCCGTCCGGCAGGCCCGCGCCGCCGCCGCCAAAGCCCACCTGGATGCCGCCGACCGCAGCCGCCTCGGCATGCACCCCGCAGGTCGCGACGGCAGCCACACCGATCAGCGCGCCGCCGACGACGCCGACGCGCTCGAGGCCGAACTCGCCGCCGGCTACCGGCTGCTGCAGACCCGCGCCGTCCTGACCATCTCGGCTCCCGACCCGGCGCTGCTCCGGCAGGCCACCACCGCCCTGCGTACGACCGCCGCGACGTGCCGCCTCGACCTGCGGCCACTGCACGGACAACACCAGTACGGCCTCGTCGCCACCCTCCCCCTGGGGCTGCTCCCCGGAGCCACCCGATGACCAGCAGCCGGCCAGCCGGCAGCGGCGCTGATCGGACAGGCACGTCGGCGGACGAGCAGTGGCAACGGCTGCAGGCGCTGCACGACACCCTCACCGCCGCCGTGACCAGTCTCGCCTCCGGCGACGTGTGGCAGCAGATGCTGCGAGCCGCCGCCACGTTCCACCACTACAGCCCGAACAACGTCCTGCTCATCACCGCGCAAAGCCCCCACGCCCAAGCCGTCGCCGGCTACCAGACCTGGAAGCAACTCGACCGGCAGGTCCGCAAGGGCGAGAAGGGCATCGCCATCCTCGCTCCCGTCGTCCGCCGCCCACGACGCGCCCTTATCAGCGACCCGACCAGCGACCGCGCGGGCGACCCCACTCGCGACACTGTCGAGCTTCGACGCCCCCCGGCCCGAGGTGCGGAGCGGGACGCTGTCCTCGCCACCACCAGCGGCTCGCCCACCCCCACGGCAGGACCGGCTGACCCCTCCGATCCGCTGGCACCGTCGGGTGACCCGCACGCGGCGGTACGCCGGCTGGCCGGGTTCCGGGTCGTGCACGTCTTCGACATCACCCAGACCGACGGCCCGGACCTGCCAGAACCGCCGCGGCCGGAACTGCTCGGCGGCGCCGCCCCCGCCGGACTGCTCGACGGACTCGCACGGCAAGCCGAGACCGCGGGCTTCACCGTGCACATCGGCGGCAGCCTCAATGACGGCCGAACTGACTTCACCGTCGCGCACCCCGGCCTGGCCGGAGCGAACGGCGTCACCGACTTCGGTGCCCGCACCGTGCAGGTCCGACCTGGCCTGTCCGACGCCCAGACCGTCAAGACCCTCGCCCACGAGCTCGGCCACGTGCTGCTGCACGAACCGGCCGACCGGCCCGCCGCCGTTACCCGCGAGATCGGCGAGGTCGAGGCCGAGTCCGTCGCCTACATCGTCGCCGCAGCGCACGGCCTCGACACCACCCGCTACACCGCCCCCTACGTCGCGGGCTGGGCCGCAGGTGACGTCGAGCTGCTGCGACTGACCGCCGAACGGGTCCTGACCACTGCCCGGCAGGTTCTGACGCAGACACCACCCGAGGCGACCTATGCGCTGCCGGACAGGCTGCGGACTCCGAGCCTCACCCGGGATCCACAACTCCAGCTCACGCACAGGGAGCCGACGCGCGAGCTCGCACCCGAACCGCCCGTCACATCCCGACTGGCGACCACGCTCCACCCCGAGCAGGCTGTCGACCCGGCCATCGACCAGGCCATCGACCGCACTGGCTCGCCTGGCCTGCCCGCGGCGGACCTGGACCAGGGGGGTCTGTGGTGACACGGCCACCGCAACCCGAGTATCAGCAACCTGAGCACCGGAGGCCGTGGGCGCCGGGACCGGGACGGCTCGCTGAGGCTGTCAGCGTCACCACGCGACATGCCCGCAGCCTCTATCCCTGGCAGGTCGGCAGCAGCCTGCCCAACGGACCCGACGCCGGGCCGGTGCTCGGACTGGACCTGCTCGCCGGCCGCACGCTGTTCCGCTACGACCCCTGGCACCTGTACAGCCAACGGATCATCACCAGCCCCAACATGGTCGTGCTCGGCCAGCTCGGCAAAGGCAAGAGCAGCCTGGTCAAGACCCACCTGCACCGACAGCTGCTGCACGGCCGGCATGTCTACGTTCTCGACCCCAAGGGCGAATACCGGCAGCTCGCCGCCCTGCACGGCCTTGCGCACCTGCGCCTCGCGCCCGGCGGGAACGACCGACTCAACCCGCTCGACCCGCACCCGCACGACACCCCAGTCCAGACGCTACGGCGACGCAGCAGCACCCTCGCCGCGCTCACCGAGACCGGCCTGTCGAGGGCTCTCACACCCGAAGAACGCGCCGGCCTGACCGCGGCACTCACCGACCTTGCGCCGTCGGCGCTGCTCGGCGACGCCATCAGCCGCCTGCTCGACCCGACCCGCGAGATGGCCGAGCCGCTCCGCACCACCCCCGAGGCGCTCGCCGCCGCTATCCGGCCCGTCGCGCTCGAACTCCGCAGGCTGCTCACCGGCGACCTCGCCGGCCTCGTCGACGGCCCCACCACCTGCCGACTCGACCCCACAGAGCCCGGACTGGTCCTCGACCTCTCCGCCGTCTACGGCACCCCCGGGCTGCCGACCGTCATGGTCTGCGCGGGCGCGTGGCTGTCCACCGCACTCACACCCGCCAACGCGGCTGCCGGCGACAGGCTCGAGGGGCTCGACGGGGGCGTCAGTGATGGGGGTCGTGGGCAGCGGATCCTGCTCGTCGACGAAGCCTGGGCGCTGCTGCACCTGCCCGCCACGACGAGCTGGCTGCAGGGCCTGAGCAAGCTCGCCCGAGCCCACGGGCTGCAGCTCATCACCGTGCTGCACCGTGCCAGCGACCTCACCGCCCAATCCGACAGCGGCTCCGCCGCCCAGGCCCAGGCCCGCGGACTGCTCACCGACGCCGAAACCCGCGTCCTGTACGCCCAGAGCCCCAGCGAACGAGCCCTCCTCGCCGACCTGCTCGACCTGACCGGCGTGGAGCAGGACCTGCTCACCCGCCTGCCACCACACCGCGCGTTGTGGCGCATCGGCAGGCACACCGCAGTCGTCGACCACCTCCTGTCACCGCTGGAGCGGCAGCGACTCGTCGACACCGACCAGCAGATGCGGATGAACCCGGCCGGGCAGCCAGAGAATGACCGCCAGCACACCCCTCTCGTCCCGGCCGCAACGGCAGTCGGCGCGGC
>JAOPVG010000623.1 GCA_025966255.1 Jatrophihabitans sp. | reverse complement strand
TGTTCATCGCGCGCAACGGACGCTCCGAGCTGACGACGCTCATCCTTACCGCCGAGCACGTCGCCGAACTCGTGGAACGCATGCTGCGCCCGGCCGGCCGCCGCATCGACCTGAGCACCCCGTTCGTTGACGCGATGCTTCCGGACGGCTCACGGCTGCACGTCGTCATCCCGAACATCACCCGCCGCCATATGGCGGTGAACATCCGCAAGTTCGCGATCGCCCTGCGCTCGCTCGACCAACTCGTCGCGGCCGGCACACTGACCGAACAGGCGGCGCGGTTCCTCGAGTGCTCGGTCGTGGCCGGGCTGAACGTGCTCGTCGGCGGCGGAACCCAGGCCGGCAAGACCACGCTGCTCAATGCCCTGTGCGGTGCGATCCCCGCGCGTGAGCGGGTGGTCAGCGTCGAGGAGGTCTTCGAACTTTCGCTTCGGCTGCCCGACGTCGTGGCCATGCAGACCCGTCAGCCGAACCTCGAAGGCACTGGCGAGATCCCGCTGCGGCGCTTGGTGAAGGAAGCGCTGCGCATGCGTCCGTCGCGTCTGATCGTCGGCGAGGTCCGGCAGGAGGAGTGCCTCGACCTACTCATCGCGCTCAACAGCGGACTTCCTGGGATGTGCACGCTGCACGCGAACTCGGCGCGCGAGGCACTGGTCAAGATGTGCACGCTTCCGCTGCTGGCCGGCGAGAACGTGTCGGCGGCGTTCGTGGTCCCGACGGTCGCGGCGAGCGTGGATCTCGTCGTGCACCTCGGGCTTGAGGCGTCGGGACAGCGTCGGGTGCGTGAGATCGTCGGCGTCACGGGCCGGGTCGAGGGCGACGTCATCGAGACGACCGAGATCTTCACCTCTCGCCGTGGACGTCTCGAGCGCGCCGAGGGCTACCCGCCGCATCCGGAACGCTATGAGGCGGTCGGCATCGACCTGACGCACGCGCTGGGGCACCGAGCCGATCTTCTGCGCGCGGCCGGGGAGCGGTGACATGGGCGCCCTGCTCGGACTCATCGCCGGACTCGGTCTGCTGTTGATCTGGCGCAGCGGTCCACGCGCCCCGGCCCGTCGCAACCCGGGCGTTCCAGGCTGGACCGTCCGGCGCCGCGACATGCTGCGCCAGGCCGGCGTCGACGGCGTCGGTCCCGGCCAGCTGCTCGCGGCGCAGGTGCTGAGCGGAGTCGTCGCGCTCGTGATCGTCGTCGTGATCACCAAGACGATCACGGTGGCGGCATGCTTCGGCGTCTTCGGATTCTTCCTGCCGCTGGTGATCGTTCGACGGATGCGGCGGCGCCGGCAAGGCACGCTGCGTGAGCTCTGGCCGGAGGCAATCGACAACCTCGCGTCGGCCGTCCGAGCGGGCATGTCGTTGCCCGAGGGTCTGTCGGCGCTCGCCGTGCGTGGTCCAGTCGAACTGCGCGCGCCGTTCGGCCGCTTCGCCGCTGCTTATCGGGCGACGGGCCGGTTCGGCGACTGCTTGGACGCGCTCAAGGACGACCTCGCCGACCCGGTTGGCGATCGGGTCTGCGAGACGATGCGGGTCGCCCGCGAAGTGGGTGGCAGCGATCTCGGCACCGTCTTGCGCACGCTCTCGGAGCTGCTGCGCGCCGACGCCCGCACCCGCTCCGAGCTGGAGACGCGGCAGGGCTGGGTGATCAACGCAGCGCGGCTCGCAGTGGGCGCGCCCTGGGCCGTGCTGCTCCTGCTCGGGACGCAGTCGGAAACGTTGCGGGCCTACGACTCGGCCGGCGGCACGCTGTTGCTCGGCATCGGGGCCGTCGTCTGCGTGCTCGCGTACCGGATCATGCTCCACATCGGACGGCTGCCCGAAGAGCAGCGAGTCCTGCGATGAACGCAACCTGGATCGCCGGAGCCGGGCTCGGCTTGACCGCGGCCGGCGGAATTGTCGTCGCGGTGCGGGCCACGCCGCCGATGCGCCCGGTGCGGCTGTCCGACCGCATCGCACCGTACCTCGGCGACACCGCACCGCCGTCCCGACTGCTTGCCCGCCCGTCGGCGACCTCGGCGCCGTTCACCGTGATGCGCCGGCTGTTCGGGCCTGTCCTGAGTGAGGCGGTGACGTTCCTCGACCGCGTCGTCGGCGGATCGGCGTCGGTGCGGCGCCGGCTTTCCGGGCTGGGCGGCACGATGACGGTGGAGGAGTTCCGCGTCGAGCAGGTGCTGTGGGGAGCGGTCGGCACCGTAGCCGCCGCGGTGTTGGTTCTGGGCGGCGGGCTGCTGCGCGGCGGCATCGTCCCGCTCCTCGTCGTTCTGGCCGCGATCGGCGGATTGTTCGCCGGTGTACTGGGCCGCGACTGGTGGCTGACCCGTCACCTCGAGCAGCGCGAGCAGGCGATGCTGTCGGAATTTCCAGTCGTCGCCGATCTGCTGGCGCTGTCCGTGGTGGCCGGGGAGTCGCCGATCGACGCGCTGCAGCGGGTGTGCGGGCTGACCGGCGGTGAGCTGGCCCGTGACCTCGAACGGGCCCTGGGCCGGGCGCGATCGGGGACGCCGGTGACGAAGGCGCTCTCCGACCTCGCCGAGCAGACGACGATGGAGTCCTTCGCGCGTTTCCTGCAGGGCGTGGTCGTGGCGATCGAGCGGGGAACCCCGCTTGCCGACGTCCTGCGCGCCCAAGCGGTCGACGTCCGAGAGGTCGGCAAGCGCGCGCTGCTCGAGGCCGGTGGCCGCAAAGAGATCTCGATGATGGTGCCGGTGGTCTTCCTGATCCTTCCCGTCACTGTGCTCTTCGCGCTGTTCCCCGGCTTGTTGACGTTGACGTCGTTGGCTCGGTGACGATGAGGGAGGACCGATGAAGGTGATCCGCTATCTGACCGTCTGGCTGCT
>JAOPVG010000602.1 GCA_025966255.1 Jatrophihabitans sp. | reverse complement strand
CTCGAGCAGCAGATGGTGCTCGACGTGGGACTGCGCTCGACCTACGTCGCGTCGTTCTTCGCCGCGCCGCTGCTGGTCGAGGGCGGGCGGCTCGTGGTGAACACGTCCTCGTTCGGCGGCACCTGTTACATGCACGGCCCCGCGTATGGCGCGGTCAAGGCCGGCGTCGACAAGATGGCGCACGACATGGCCGAGGACTTCCGCCCCTTCGACGTCGCCGTCGTCTCGCTGTGGATGGGGATGCTGCGGACGGAGCGCACCGAGGCCTTGTTCACATCGAACGACCACCGTTACGCCGCGCTCACCCAGCACGCGGAGTCGGCCGAGTTCCCCGGCCGGCTCATCGCCGCGTTGGCCGCGAGCCCCGAGCGGATGTCGTACTCCGGACGAGTTCTGGTCGGGGCGGAACTCGCGATCGAGCTCGGCGTAACCGATGTCGACGGACGGCAGCCGCCGTCCCACCGGCCCGCACTCGGCTCGCCGCCCGAGTACAGCCCGGCCGTCGTCCACTGACGCGAGGTCCCTAGCGGGTCAGGCCAGCCCGAGGTCCCGCAGCCGAGCGGCAATGTCACCGGCGGCGGTGAGATCACGCCCCACCCCGACGGCGAACGCGCCGGCGTCGAGCCAGGTGCCCACCTCGGACAGCGGGATGCCCCCGGTCGGCACGATGCGCGCGTGCGGAACCACGGACAGGAGCGAGCGCAGATAGTCCGGCCCCACTGTGTGCGCCGGGAACAGCTTGGCGATTCCGCCCGCGTCGAGGGCCGTCATCAGTTCCGTCGGCGTCAACCCACCCTCGATGAAGAGCGTCCCGGCCTCGCGGGCCACGGCTCGGACGGCGGGGACGAGCCGCGGGCTCACGAGGAACTCCGCACCGCGGGCGAGGGCGGCGTGTGCGCTGTCGGCAGTCAGGACGGTGCCGACACCGACGCAGGTCTGGGGGTGGTTGGATTGCACCCGCTCGAGCGCCGTGTCCCAGCCCGCGATCGTCGTCGTGATCTCGATGACGTCCACCCCGGCCGCCGCAAGACCAGCGACCACGTCGACGGTCTCGTCGGCATCACGGGTGCGCAACACGGGCAGGACCCGGGCGGCGCCGATGCGCTCGACGGGGGAGAGCGTCATGCAGCGGTCACCACCAGCGGCGTGGGCATTACCTCGGTCTGGTCGTTGGCCAGGACTCGGAGGCTACCGCGCACGTCGAGATACCCACCGACCGTAAGGTGCACAGTGTCGGTGTAGTGCGGTGTTGTGGCCCGAGAGAGGACACGCTTTGATCCGCAATCTGGTGGAGGCCGGCAAGCAGACCGACCTCATCGACCTCGGGGTGGCCGAACTCGGGGCGGGCGAACGCCTCGACCTCGAGCGCGAGGGTGAGACCGCGGTGGTCGTGCTGAGCGGCGTGGTTGACGTTCGATTCGGCGAAACGGACCTCGGCACCGCAGGTGGACGGGCGTCGGTGTTCGAGGCGCCCGGTGACACCGTGTACGCGCCGCCCGGTCGATTGGAGCTCACCGCGCAGACGTACGCGCGGCTGGTGATCACCAGCGCCCCGCTGGCCGATCTGCCGCCGGCCCAGGCGCGCATCGTTCGCCCTGAGGACCAGCGCATTGCTGAAGTCGGCGCGGGCAACTGGCTGCGCACCGTGCGCACGATCCTGGGACCCGAGCATCGCGCTGGCCGGTTGCTGATCGGCGAGACGATCAACCCGCCCGGCAATTGGTCGTCCTATCCACCGCACAAGCACGACACCCACGAGCCGCCCCGCGAGGTGAAGCTCGAAGAGGTGTACTACTTCGACATCGAGCCGGCCGGCGGCTTCGGCATCCAGCTGCAGTACCAGGGCGAGGACGAAGACGAGAAGTGCTACACCGTCCGCAGCGGCGACACGGCGACGATCAAGTCCGGCTACCACCCGGTCGTGGCCGCCCCCGGTTACCAGCTCTACTACCTGTGGGTGATGGCCGGTGAGGGCCGGGAGATGATCCCGTATCTCGATCCGCGCTACCGGTGGATCCAATTCCCCTCATGAGCTACGACGTCGTCGTTCTCGGAGAGGTGCTGATCGAACTGTCCAGCACTTCGCCCTGGCGACGCGGTTCGGCCCTGACGCTCGGCTTCTCCGGCGATGCGCTCAACTCGGCAGCGGCAGCTGCGGCGGCGGGTGCGCGGGTGGCGTTGCTGACGCGCGTGGCCGAGGACGAGCTCGGCGACCAGCTGGTGGCGCGCATCGCGGAGCTGGGCGTCGACACGGCGCAGGTGCGGCGCACGTCGGGCGAGAACGGCGTGTACTTCGTGCACGCCGACCCCGATGGCGCGCGGGAGTTCGTCTACGTTCGGCGGGGCAGCGCGGCGTCGTCACTCTCGGCCGAGGACGTGCGCGATGCTGCGGTGGGCAATGCGGGGGTGGTGCTGGCGTCGGGCGTCACCTGCGCCCTGTCCTCGTCGGCCGCCGGTGCGGTGCGCGCCGCGGCGACGAGCGGCGCGCGGTTCGTCTACGACCCGAACTTCCGGCCGCGGCTGACGTCACGGGTCGAGGCGGCGGACCAGCTGCGGGCCCTGGCCCCGCACGCCGAGCTGGTCACGCCGTCGTGCGCAGCCGAGAGCTCGGCCCTGCTCGGGGTAGACGACCCGCGACAGGTGGTCACGGCGTGCCGACAGCTCGGTGCCCGATCAGTCGCCGTTACCTGCGGCGCCGACGGCGTGTGGCTGTCCGACGGCTCACACCTGCCGTCGCTGCCCGCGCCGCGGCTCGTCGACCAGACCGGCGCGGGGGACGTCTTCGTCGGGACGGTGGCGGCTCGGCTCGCGCTGGGCGACGACCTGTTGGCCGCGGCTCGGCTGGGTACGGCGGCAGCGTCGCTCTCCCTCGCAGGGGCGGGCGGTACCGGCGTGGTGCCGTCGCTCGCCGAGACCCGCGCCCACCTCGCGGCCGCGGTGCCCGCGTGAGCGGTGTGGTGCAACGGCTCGGCCTGCGCACGCTCGCGCAGGTTCCGCCGACCCGGCGCCCGCGGGTCGATCCGGCCTCGACCGGTGTCGGCATCCTGCATCTCGGCATCGGCGCCTTCCACCGCGCCCACCAGGCCGAGTTCACCGAG
>JAOPVG010000600.1 GCA_025966255.1 Jatrophihabitans sp. | reverse complement strand
CATGACGAGGGCTGGACGCATCCCATCGAGGAGATCCTGCGCCGCTGCGGCGAAGCAGTCGATCTCGGCGCCACGCAGATCATGCTGCAGGGCGGGCATTCGCCCGAGCTGGGCATGGAGTGGTACGAGCAGGCGTTCTCGTCGATCAAGTCGGCCTATCCGCAGCTCGTGCTGCACAGCCTCGGCGCGTCCGAGGTCGTGCACATCGGCCGCACGTCCGGACTCGATCACACCACCGTGATCAGCCGGCTGAAGGCCGCAGGCCTCGACTCCTTCGCCGGAGCCGGCGCCGAGATCCTGGTCGACCGGCCCCGCACCGCGATCGCGCCGCTGAAGGAGAAGGGCGAGGTCTGGCTCAGCGTCATGGAGACCGCGCACGGGCTCGGCCTCGAGTCCACCGCCACGTTCATGATGGGGACGGGCGAGACGAACGCCGAGCGTATCGAGCACCTGCGCATGATCCGCGACGTGCAGGACCGCACCGGCGGCTTCCGCAGCTTCATCCCGTGGACGTACCAACCGGAGAACAACCACCTCAAGGGCCGCACCCAGGCGACGAGCCTCGAGTACCTGCGCATGGTCGCGGTGGCGCGCCTGTTCTTCGACAACGTCAACCACCTGCAGGGTTCGTGGCTCACGACCGGCAAGGACATCGGCCAGCTCACGCTGCACTTCGGCGCCGACGATCTCGGCAGCGTCATGCTCGAGGAGAACGTCGTGTCCAGCGCCGGCGCGAAGCACCGATCGAACCGGACCGAACTGATCGAGCTCATCCGCGGCTCCGGACGCATCCCGGCCCAACGCGACACGCTCTACAACCACGTCGCGGTGCACGCCGACCCGGCGAGCTACCCGGACGACGAGCGCGTCCACTCCCACTTCAGCTCCACCGCGCTCACGCTGTTGCCCGTCGCGGCCAGCTGACCCGTCTGCCCGCTGCCCCTATGAGCACGGCCGCGACTCCGGCCTTGCCGGTTGCCGTCCCAGCTGGGATAACCAGCGGATGACCGAGACTCCGGAGGCGCGCGTCACCCGGCTCACGCGTGAGCTCGCCGCGGCGAAGGTGGACGCGCTGCAGCAGGAACTCGCCGAGGCCACCGCCGCCGCCTTCGCCCCCGAGCGTCCGCAGGGTGCCGCTATCGACGCCCAGCCCCGTCGCAGCCGCGCCGGTTGGCTCGGAGGCAATTGGCTGCCCGCCGGCGGCGTCGCCGCTTCGCCGCAGCGGCTTGCGCCGGCGCCGCGGCGCGTGCCGTGGAAGTACCGCGCGATGCTGCTGCCCTGGAGTTGGTGGACGGTGTTCACGCTCTTCATGGTCGCCGTCTCGCCGATCGCGCTGTGGGCCTGGATCCCACTCGCGGCCGCCGGGACAGCCGGGCTGACGTTCCTGGTGATCGTCGTGCTTCGCGGACGGCGCGACCGCCTGCAGCTGTCCCTGCTCAAGTGGGGCGACGTCGCCGACGTGATCAGCGCCGAGGTGGTGTCGGTGGGCACGTACTACAGCGGTACTACGTATCAGAACGTCCGGCTGCCCCAGGCGCACGGTTGGCACGTCGAACGGCGTTGGTACAGCGGTCCGAGCACGAGCACGAAGATCACCTATCAGGTGAACAACCAGCAGGGCGTCCTCGGGCTGCACGGACTGCCCTACGACAACGGCGTGATCCTGGCCCACCCCCAGCACCCGGACCGCGCGCTGTGCGTCAGCGCCTGGGCCTACGACCTCGACCGTGATCTGGACGGGAACTGGACCGGCAAGCTTCCGGTGCGAGCCGTGCTGGGCTCGGTGGCCATGACGCTGGTGCTCCTGACCTGGACGGCCGGAATGGTCACCCTGTTCACGGTGCAGGCACTCGACCTGCCCGGGCTGGTCCGCAAGTAGCCGGCGGCGTCAGCCGATCTTCTTCTCGAACGCGGTCGCGATCACCTGATAGCCCTCGACGTTCGGGTGGATGTTCTGCATGCTGCACATGTACGTGAGCCGGCAGATCGTCGCCACGTTCACCGGCTGCTGGCCGTAGCCGGGCACGGTGGTCTGGTTGAGGAAGTTCGTGGTCTTGTAGGCCCCGGCGACATCGGCGACCTTGAAGCCGTGCTGCTGGTACAGCAGGGTCTCCACGGTGTTGATGGCGGCGAGCAGGTCGACGGAGAGGATCGCGACGACCTTGCCCTGCAGGCCGCCGAGGTAGTACTGCAGGAACGGGTCGTAGTAGGTCATGCCGGCCGACACCGGCAGCCGGCCACTGGCCGCGGTGAGCCGATCGAGGATGGTGGTCAGGTTCGCGCGGATCGTCTCCACGCCGGTGAGCAGGCAGACGGCGTCGATCGAGCCGCCCGGCGTGCAGCCGTCAACATCGTTCGCGCCGATGTCCAGGGTCAGGTACGAGACGCTGCCGCGGTGCGCGGTGAGGAACTGTTCGGCCGCCGCGAGTTGCGAGGTGCCCGCGGGGTAGCGGTCCGTGCACCTGCCGCCGGTGATCATCGTGCCGGTCGTTTCGCCGCTGCAGCCGAGCTTGACCAGCTGTAGCGACGGGTCCTTCGCGTGCAGCGTCACATAGAGATCGTCCACATAGCCCTGGTCGGTGTCGTGCTGGCTGCCCGGGCCCGGCATGTAGCCGCGCGCGAGCGAGTCGCCGAGCGCGAGGTAGTAGTGGGCATCGGAGTTGTGCGGCTCGTCACCCTGCGCGGAGGCGCTGGTCAGAGCGGAGGTACCGATCGCACCGAGCACGAGACAGATCGACAACAACAGGCGGTGCAGACGCACAGTGGACCTCCGGGCCGCGATGAATTCAGCGCAGCGTACGGCCGGGTCGCCGGGTCCGCGCGTTGGAACCGGCTCGCGCTACCGGCTCGTCCGGACTGTCCGATTCACCGGCGGAGACCGGAACCGTCAGCTCCGGACAGTTACCCTGCCAGCGTGTCCCTCGCCGTCGCCATCCCCTTCGGGGTCGCGTCCGCGGTCGTCTACGGCGCATCGATCGTCGTGCAGCACCGGACGGTCCAGGAGCACGCCAGCGAGGGCGGCGAGGCGAGCGCGGCCCGGCTGCTCCAGCTCGTTCGTCATCCCGTCTTCCTGCTGGCCATCGCTGGGGACGCGGTCGGATTCCTCCTGCAGATCATCGCGCTGTCCACCGGGCCCGTGGTGATCGTCCAGCCGCTGGTCGTGTTGATGTTGCCGGTATCGCTGCTCGTCAGCTACCTGCTCGGCGGGCACAAACCCGGTGTCGGTGACTATCTCGGCTGCGCGGGCGTGTTGGGCGGGCTCGCGGTGTTCCTCGCATTGGTCGGGCGCCCCGGCATGGGTCACGTACCGCATCCGCGAGTATTGGGTCTGGCCGTGATCCTGGTGCTTCTCATCGGCATCGTCCTGTGCATATCGGTCATTGGACGGAATCGAGTCATTCGCGGCGCCACGCTCGGTGCGGTGGCCGGCGCGTATTTCGGTGCGCTCGCGGTGATGGTGGACGCCGCCTCGGATCGGGCGTCGCACGGCGGCCTGCACGCCCTCTTCGCCAGTCCGCGGGGGCTCGTCCCGATGGCCGGCATCGTCCTGCTCGGGATCGGCGGCATCGTCCTGACCCAGATGTCGTTCCAGGTCGGCGCACTCGGGGCGACGCTGCCGGCGAACCTCGCTGTCGACCCGCTCGTCGGCGTGCTGCTCGGCGCCGCGCTGCTGCACGAGCACATCCCGATGTCGCCGGGCCACATCGTCGCATACATCTTCTGCCTCGTCGCGGTGGTGGCCGGCGCGATCCGGCTGGCCGATCCGAACTCCGGACCGATTGAGGCCGATGCCGGGCCACAGCCCGCGGTGCACGAGGATCATGGGGCGGCAACCGATTGAGTGACGGGGGGACAGTTACGTGATCCGAGCGACGCTGGACAAGAAGCCCCGCGAGGTCGCGCAGATGTTCGACGGCGTCGCGCGCCGCTACGACGTCACCAACACGGTGCTGTCCTTCGGCCAGGATCATCACTGGCGCCGCCGCACCCGGCAGTGCCTGCAGTTGCGGCGCGGGGAACGCGTACTTGACCTGGCGGCCGGCACCGCGGTGTCGACGGTCGAACTCAGCCGCGGCGGCGTGCACGCGGTGGCCTGCGACTTCTCACTCGGCATGTTGCGAGCCGGCCGCGCGCACAAGAAGCGCCGCCGCCTGCCCTTCGTCGCCGGTGATGCCACGCGGCTACCGTTCGCGGACGCCAGTTTCGACGCCGCGGTGATCAGCTTCGGGCTGCGCAACGTGTCCGACGTCCCGCTCGCGCTGCGCGAGATGGCCCGCGTGGTGCGTCCCGGTGGGCGTCTCGTGGTCTGCGAGTTCAGTCGCCCGACCTTCGGCCCGTTCCGGGCGCTCTACCTCAACTACCTGATGCGGGCGCTGCCGTGGGTGGCCAGGCGGGTGTCGTCGAACGCCGACGCCTACGTCTATCTCGCCGAATCGATCCGGGCCTGGCCCGGGCAGGACGACCTCGCGGCGACCATTGATGCGAACGGCTGGGTGTCGGTGCGCTACCGGAACCTGACCGGCGGCATCGTCGCCCTG
The DNA here is from genome assembly GCA_025966255.1 of Jatrophihabitans sp. Taxonomy (GTDB): domain Bacteria; phylum Actinomycetota; class Actinomycetes; order Mycobacteriales; family Jatrophihabitantaceae; genus Jatrophihabitans. Next base: position 204 of record JAOPVG010000600.1, on the reverse strand, counting down.
CACATGGCCGAACGGGCACCGAGTTAGTAGCGATCTCACTGCGGGTAGTCGCTAGATGACCAGCACCGACGTGGCAAGCGCGACCGTCCGGTCGCCGCGGTCTGGAATCGGAGGACGGCAATGAGCTTGGACGACAGCGACATCACGACCGGCGACGGCAGTGCGGACGGCAGCGCGGGCGGCGACGCCGGCGCGGACGGCGGC
>JAOPVG010000597.1 GCA_025966255.1 Jatrophihabitans sp. | reverse complement strand
ATGCTGCTGGCCCTCCTCGGCGGCGCAGTCGGCGTCGGCCTCGGAGCGGCCGCCACCGCCGTCTACGCCACCACCAAACACTGGGCCGTCGTAGTCCCCGCCCTCGCCTGGACCGGCGGCCTGGCATCCGCGCTGCTGATCGGCGCCATCGCCGGCCTCATGCCCGCCATCCGCGCCGCCCGCCTGCAACCCACCGAGGCGCTGTGGACGGTATGACGTCTCTGGACGGTTCGAGTCGAGCGGGGCGTTCGGGTGGTCCGCACCGCTCTGGTCAACTCCGTCCGTAGCACGCTAGAGTCCAACTGGTTCATTTACCAGACCAGTTGCTGCTTGGATGGCTGACGCGTCACGCGGGGGCCGCCAGCCAGGAAGGCGTGACCAGACCATGACGTTGAGTGATCGCTCGATCGCGGTGCTCACCTATCCCGGATATCAGGAACTCGAGTTCTGGTACCCGGTCCTGCGCGCTCGCGAGGAGGGCGCGACGGTAACGGTGGTTGCCTCGTCGGCCGCGGGCTGCGAGAGCTTCCTTGGCTATCCGGTGGTCGGCGACGCTGACGGTGCGGAGATCGATCCAGGTCAGGTGGACGCCCTCATCGTCCCGGGCACGGTGGCGGGCCGACCCGACCCCAGCGAGGCGCAGATCCAGCTCATCAGAGCGGTGCACGCCGCTGGGCGACCGCTCTACGCGATCGGGACGGGGGCCGCGATCGTGGCCGGCCTGGTCGGCGAGCTGGACGCGAACCGGTTGGCCGCGGACGCCGACGCGCTGCCCGCTCTTGTCCGCCGCCTGCGCGCCGACCTCGCTGACTGATGCCAATCGCCGACGCCGCAGCGAATTCGGAGGGCTGACATGCGCATTTTCCGCACCGTACTCGGGGATGTTCCGGCCGAGTCCTCGGGCCGAATCCTCACTCACGAACACCTGCTCTACGGCTACCCCGGGGCCGAGCTCGACCACCGCACCGTCCTGCGCTACGACGACGCGGTCGGCGACGTCGCGGCTCAGGTGACCTCGGGCATGATCGCCTACGGCTACGGGACGCTGATCGACATGACGCCGCCGGAGGTCGGGCGGCATCCGCAGTTCATGGTCGACGTCGCGACGAAGACAGGTCTGAACGTCGTGGCGATCACCGGCTTCTTCCCGGAGCGTATGGGCATCCCGTACTACTGGCGGCGCCAGACGCGGGAGGAGCTCACCGAGTTCTTCGTCCGCGACCTCACCGAGGGCATGGTCTTCGCCTGGCAGCAGACGCCGTATCGAGCGGGCGCGATCAAGATCGCCACCGGCCAGGAGAGCGTCACTCCGAAGCCCAGCCCGGTCGGTGCCCACGGCCGCCACGTCCACGAGGTCGAGGACCGCGTCATCCGCGCGGCGGCGCACGCGGCGATGGAAGTGGGCTGTGGCATCAACACGCACATCGACCCGATGGACTTCGAGGTGACGAACCCGGGCCGCGAGCAGCTGGAGATCCTCGACGAGGAAGGCATGGACCTCTCGCGGGTGATCATCGGGCACGCGTTCGTCCCGCCGCAGGTCGAGATGATGCGCGAAGTCCTGAAGATGGGGGCCAACGTCCAGCTCGATCACATCGGGATCCCGTGGCGGGTCGACAGCGCGGAAGAACTCGACGAGGCGATGGCCAATGCGCTGGTCGAACTCATCGACGACGGCTATCTGGACCGGATCGTGCTCTCGTTCGACCGTTGGTTCTTCAACCCGCGCTCGACGGTGACGGACGACGACCCGCAGCTGGCGAACGAGAAGGTGGACCTCAGCTACATGTTCACCAGCTGGGTGCCCCGCCTGAAGAGTAAGGGCATCACCGACGAGCAGCTCGACACGATCATGATCCACAACCCGCGCCGGATTCTCTCCATCGCCGTCTAGACCGACAAAGAGGCCAACCCATGAAACTCGAGAACGCGCGAGTCGCCGTACTCGTGGAGAACATGTACCAGGAACTCGAACTCTGGTACCCGGTGCTGCGGCTGCGCGAGGCCGGGGTCGAGGTCACGATCGTCGGCCCGATCGCAGGCGAGGTGTACGCCAGCAAGCTGGGTTACCCGGCCGTCGCCGAAGCGGGGATCGACGACGTCACCGCCGACGACTTCGACGCCGTCGTCGTACCGGGCGGCTTCTCCCCCGAGTATCTGCGCCGGAACCCCGCGATCGTCGACCTGGTCCGCAGTATCGATGCCCGCGGGGACACGGTCGCCGCCATCTGCCACGCGGGCTGGCTGCTCGCGACCGCCGACATCGTCCAGGGCCGGAAGGTCACGTCCGTCCCGGTGATCAAGGACGACGTCATTCACGCCGGCGGCGAGTGGCAGAACGAGCCAGTCGTCGTCGACGGCAACCTCATCACCTCGCAGCTGCCCAACGACCTGCCGGCGTTCCTCCTCGAGATCATCAACTCGCTCGAGAACCGGCCGGAACGCGACGAGCCGGAACGGGACAGGCCGGCGCGTACGCTCCCGGCGAGCTCGGCCGTGTACCGCGAACCCGCCTTGCTCAAGAATCGGGCGGCCGCCCCCGGCTCGGCGAACTACCGCGCCTACGCCGTCCGGTCGGGCGCGTGACCCGCCACCGGTCATGACCAGCGTTCTGGTCGCCGGCGGGGCGACCGGCATCGGGCGGGCGTGTGTCCGCGCCCTCCGGGCCGACTCGGTCGACGTCTACCTCGCCGACCTCAACGTCGACGCTGCGTCCGAGGCCGCTCGCGAGGACCTGCCGGGGCGGGTGGCGATCGGTCGGCACGATCTCGCCGAGCCCGACGCACCGCGGGATGCCGTTGCCGCGGCCCTCGCCGCCTTCGGCCGCCTCGACGGCGTGATCGTGACGGCCGGCCTGCACGTCGTCGCTCCGGTCGAGGAGTACGCGCTGCCCGACTGGGACCGCACGATGGCGGTCAACGTCCGGGCGCCCTTTCTCTTCGCGCAGGCCGCCGCGGCACCGCTGGCGCAGACCGGCGGCAGCATCGTGCTCACCGGTTCCACCGCTGCGTTTCGCGGGAGCCGCGGGACGTTCGCGTACGCCGCGTCGAAGGGCGCGTTGGTCAGCCTGACGCGATCGCTCGCGGTCGAGTTGGGTCCCCGTGGTGTGCGGGTCAACTGCGTGTGTCCCGGCTGGATCGACACCCCGTTCAACGACCCGTACTGGTCGATGCAGCCGGACCCGGAGGGCGCGCTGGCGCAGGTGGTCTCTCGGATTCCGGTGGGACGACAGGGCGAGCCGGTCGACGTCGCCGGCCTGATCGTGTTCCTCGTCGGCCCCGGCGCCGCGTACCTCACCGGCCAGTCGATCATTGTCGACGGCGGCCTGCTATCCGCCTGACCGATCCGCGCGACAACACCCGCGTCGCGTACACCTGGGCCACGCTGCTCACATTCCTCGTGCTCGGCGTGCCCGTCGGCCTGCTCGGCGTCGCCTGGCCGCAGATGCGGCGGGCGCACCACCAGCCGGCGAGTGCTTTGGCCGTGTTGCTGTTGGGTGGAACGTGCGCGTTCTTCGCGACATCGTCGATGAGCGGACTGGCGGCGCAGCGCTTCCGCGCGCAGCCGTTGGTGACCGCGGCGGCCGTCGCCGCCGCGCTCGGCGCACTCGCGGTCGGGACGAGCACCGACTTTCGCGTTGCGGTAGTCGGGGTCGTGTTGCTCGGCGCCGGCGGCGGAATGATCGATCCACTGTTGAGCAGCATCACCTCGCTCGACGACAACGCCCGGCTGGTGGGCTTCATGCACGGCGTGTTCGCGATCGGGGCGGCCGGCGCGCCATTGCTGATCGCGGCGTCGGCATCGTCGTCCTCCTGGCGGGTCGGCTACCTTGCCGTGGCGGGTGCGTTCGGCCTGCTCGTCGTCGGCTGGAATGCGCCGAAGACTCGCGGGGCTCTGGTGTCTCCCCCGCCTCCGCCGCGGGCTGCGTCCGGGCCGGTCGCTCGCCGGGGTGATGTCGTCGTCGCGCTCGCCGCGTTCTTCGCCGTGAGCGGGCTCGAGATCGCGGCGGGTGCGTGGTCGGCGGTGTTTCTCACCGACGCGCTGGGTCAGACGCCGAGTGCGGCCAGCCTCGGCGTGCTCGGCTACTGGGCCGCGCTGAGCATCGCGCGTCTGTCGGCCGGGGCCCTGTCCGGCGGCCGCCCCGGAAGCTGGATCGCCGCCGGGTGCCTCGCGGGGCTGGTCGGCGCGGTCCTGTTCTGGCTGCATCCGAACGCCGCGGTGGCCGTTGCGGGTCTGGCTCTGCTCGGCGCGGGCGTGGGCCCGTTGCTGCCGCTGCTCACGGTCCTGACCCCGCGGCGGGTGGGCCAGCACGCGGCGGCGAACGTCATCGGGTGGCAACTGGCCGCAGCCAGCCTCGGTGCCGCGCTCGTCGCCGGCGGCATCGGGCTGTGGGTGCGCGC
>JAOPVG010000589.1 GCA_025966255.1 Jatrophihabitans sp. | reverse complement strand
GCTGAGCGCGCGAATAATCCGACCTAAAGCCGAAAATGTGTCGATCTTGATCCGAACTTCGGTCGTCCGCGCCTCTTGACGCGCCGCATGGGCGATGTCAGGTTCTTCCTATTCGCTCCCGGTGTGTCCCCCGTCACGATCGGTCGCACACCCACCTCTTGGAGGCATCGATGCCAGCTCGTCAAAGGCGTTCACGACCGAAAAAGGCTGCGGTAGCGCTCGCGATTCTCGCCCTCGCCGGCGGCGGTCTCGCGGCAGCGGCCAGCTCCAGCGCCTCGACCCCGCTCTACCAGAACCCGAAGGCTTCCCCCGAGGCCCGGGCCACCGACCTCGTGCGGCATCTGTCGCTGGACGAGCAGATCGGCCAGATGGTCCAGATCCAGGTCGGGAAGCTGTACGGCGACTGCAGCGGATACAACGCAGGGCCGCTCAACTCGTCGTGCGCCCACCAAGTGCTGGCCACCGACGCCGTCGGCTCGATCCTCTCGGGTGGTGGCGACGTGCCGGGCGCGGGCTACTACCCGAACTCGCCAGAGACCTGGGCCACCCAGATCAACGCGCTCGAGAAGTACGCCATCGACCACAGCCCACATCACATCCCGATCATCTACGGCGCCGACGTCGTGCACGGCCACAACGACATCGTCGGCACGACACTGTTCCCGCACCAGATCGGGCTCGGCTCGAGCTTCGACCCAGCGCTGGTGACCGCCGCGCAGACATCGGCCGGCAAGGCATCGGCAGCGACGAACGTGCGGTGGGCCTTCGCTCCGGTCGCTGACGTCGTCACCAACTCACGGTGGGGGCGCTACTACGAGTCCTTCGGCGAGGATCCGCTGCTGAGCGGGACGCTGGCCGCCGCGGCCGTGACCGGACTGCAGGCGTCGCCGACGGTTGCCTCGTCGGTCAAGCACTTCGCCCCCTACGGCGCGTCCAACAACGGTCTGGACCGCACCGCCGTCGACATCTCATTGCGCAGCTTCCAGACGTATCAGTTGCCGTCGTATGAAAAGGCCATCGACGCCGGCGCGCTGTCGGTGATGATCAACTCGGGTTCGGTCAACGGCATCCCGGCCACCGGCTCGCACTATCTGCTTACCGATGTGTTGCGTCAGCAGCTCGGCTTCACCGGCGTGACGATCAGCGACTGGGCGGACGTGGCGGCGCTTGCGAACAGCTATCACGTCGCCGCCGACTATGAGCACGCGATCGCCCTGGCCGTCAACGCCGGCATCGATGTGACGATGGAGCCCTACAACGCCGACTCCTTCGTCACCAACCTGCGGGCAGCCGTGCAGGACAATCTCGTCAGCAAGGCGCGGATCCGGCAGGCCGCCACTCGAGTGCTGGCCATGAAGTTCAAGCTCGGGCTGTTCGACGACCCGTACGTCGACGCCGCGAAGGCGAACAAGATCCTGGGTGCTGACGCCGCGCTGGCCCGCAAGGCCGCAGCCGAGTCCGGCGTGCTGTTGCGCAACCAGAACAACGCGCTGCCGCTGCCCACCACGGCCAAGCTGGTGGTGACCGGTCCGACTGCCGACTCCGTCGCCGACACCCTCGGCGGTTGGAGTATCGGCTGGCAGGGCGTGCCGAGCGGCAGCCCCGAGACCGCAGTGACAGTGCTCAAGGGTCTGCAAGCCGCGGGCGGCGCCAACGTCAGCTACGCCCCGACCCAGGCCGACGCCGTCAGCCAGACCAAGTCGGCTGACGCGGCCGTCGTCGTGCTCGGCCGCGGCCCCGGCGCCGAAGGTCCGAACGACCAGCGCGACCCGACGCTGCCGGCCGATCAGCAGGCACTGGTCACTGCCCTGAAGGCCACCGGCAAGCCGGTGATCGTCGTCTTGATCGACGACCGTCCGGACGTGCTCGGCACTGCAGCGACTGCTGACGGGGTCCTGGTTGCCTGGCGGCCCGGTTCGCAAGGCGGCAACGGCGTGGCCGACCTGCTGTACGGCAAGGTGAATCCAAGCGGCAAGCTGCCGGTCAGCTGGCCGAGGAACGCGGCCGACCAGCCCTCGGACTACCTGTACAACACCTTGCCGAGCACCTACGGCGGCAGCGGTCCCGTGTACAACCCGGCCTACCCGTTCGGGTACGGGCTGTCCTACTCACCGACGACGTCTTCGGTGTCACAGGTCAGCCAGTCGGGCAACACGGTTTCGGTCCGGCTGACCGTCGCCAACACGGGCTCGCGCAGCGGAGACCTCATTGTTCCGGTCTACGCATCGCAGCCGCTGAGCGCTGTGCTCGTGCCGGCCAAACGGCTGGTCGGCTTCACCCGGGTGACGCTCGCCGTCGGTCAGACCAGATCGGTCACGGTGAAGTTCCCGACCAGCGTGCTCGGGGTGGTACAGGGCGACGTCAATGCCAGCGGGCCACGCACTCTGGAGCACGGGCAATACGTGTTCTCCACGGGGACGGCAGCTGATGCGGTGACGCCTTCGGGCGCCAACACCATCACGCTGTAGTCAGGGGGCGGGCGCAGCCGCACAGTGCGGCTGCGCCCGTACGTC
>JAOPVG010000551.1 GCA_025966255.1 Jatrophihabitans sp. | reverse complement strand
GACAACTTCGTGCTGAACAACTCGATCCTGGTCGTCGCCTACGTGGTGTTCGGTGGCATGGGATCTCTCACCGGGGCGATGGCCGGCGCCGCTCTGCTCACCTGGTTGCCCGAGTTCCTCAAGGACCAGGTGCCCGCGAACGACCGGCAGATGTGGATCGGTGCCGTCGTCCTGCTGATGATGATCTTCCGTCCGGCCGGGCTCATCCCGGCCAAGCGCCGCCGCGCGGAACTGGCGGGACTCGGCGACGAGCCGATGTCCGAAACCGTGGCGGTGGCCAGGGGCGGCGCGATGGGAGGGCCGGTATGACGTTGACCGAGCACGTGAGTGCCCACAGTGCCCCCAGTAGCGAGATCGTCTTCGACATCTCGGACGTAACCCTGCGCTTCGGCGGTGTGGTCAGCCTCAACGACGTCTCCATGACGATGACGCGAGGCGAGATTCTGGCGGTCATCGGACCGAACGGCGCGGGCAAGACCTCGCTGTTCAACTCGCTCACCGGCGTCTACACGCCGCAAGAGGGTCGGATCACGGTGTCCGGCCGGCCGGGTGATCCGCCGGTCAGCGTCATCGGGAAGAAGACCCACGTCATCAATCACCTCGGGGTGGCCCGCACCTTCCAGAACATCCGCCTCTTCCCGGCGCTCACCGCGCTGGAGAACGTGAAGGTCGGCGTGGAGACCCGGCAGACGTCGGGCCCGGTCGCGGCCATGCTGGGCCTGCCGTGGCAGCGCCGCGAAGAGAGGGAGAGCACGGCCGCGGCGCTTGCGCTGCTGCGCGACGTCGGGCTCGGGGGGCGCGTCGACGACCTGGCCGCATCGCTCGCCTACGGCGAGCAGCGCCGGCTCGAGATCGCCCGTGCTCTCGGTACGAATCCGGGGGTGTTGTTGCTGGACGAGCCGGCCGCCGGCACGAACCCGGTGGAGAAACGCGAACTGGCCGAACTGATCAGCCGCATCAATGCCGAGCGGGGTGTCAGCGTGCTGCTCATCGAGCACGACATGAAGCTCGTCATGTCGATCGCCCACCGCATCGTCGTCCTCAACTTCGGCGAGAAGATCGCTGAGGGCACCCCTCAGGAGATCCAGCGCAATCCCACCGTTGTGGCCGCCTACCTTGGGACGTCGGCCGAGGACGCGGCCGGGCAGGCCGAACAGGCACCTGAACTGAACCTGATCGACACTGCGCCCGCGAGCCACCACGAGGAGACCGGCGATGAGTGAGTCGATCGATCTGGGCAAGAAGTCGGAGCACGAATTCGAGACGCTGCTCGACGTCGTCGACCTCGAGGTCAAGTACGGCACTATCGCCGCGCTGAAAGGTATCAGCTTCACCGTCGGCGAGGGCGAGATCGTGGCGCTGCTCGGCGCCAACGGAGCCGGCAAGACCACGACCCAGAAGACGGTTTCCGGGATGCTGCGCCCGTCGGCCGGGTCGATCACCTATGGCGGCCGACGTATCGACGGCATTCCGGCGCACGAGCTGATCCGACTGGGCATCTGTCACGTGCCGGAGGGCCGGCACGTCTTCCCGCGCATGACTGTTGCCGAGAATCTCGACATGGGTGCGTTCCGGTTCAAACGCGTCGATCAAGCCGATCTCGAACGCGTGCTCGAGCTCTTCCCGCGGCTGCGCGAGCGCTTCCGTCAGCAGGCCGGCACGCTGTCCGGAGGCGAGCAGCAGATGCTCGCGATCGGCCGCGCGCTGATGGGCAAGCCGAAGCTGTTGCTGCTGGACGAACCGTCCATGGGTCTCGCGCCATTGATCGTCGCGCAGATCTTCGACATCATCCGGGAGATCAACAGCACCGGCGTCACCGTGCTGCTGGTCGAGCAGAACGCGGCGCAGGCTCTGGCGCTGGCGAATCGCGGGTACGTGCTCGAGACCGGCGACATCGTGCTGCAGGGGACGGGCACGGACCTGCTGGCCGACGACCGCATCCGCGCGGCGTACCTTGGCGAAGAAATCGTGGCATCGTAGCCACTTTGCACCTTTCTCGGCTAGATGTCCTACAGGTAGCTGCCACAGAGGCAACCTCTTGCGTCGACCGTCCAACGGGGGCTCTATGGTTGCGCGTGCAGCCGTCGTCGGATTCTGCGCAGTTTTCCCCCGGGCAGAAAGGCAGTCCTAGTGACGCGTGCGAACGTGCGGGTCCGGCCGGCAACGACCGACGACATCCCGGCTCTGGTCGAGGTCGTGCAGTCCGTCGACGTGAGCACCGGGACGTTCAGCGGCAAGCCGCTGCAGGACGCCAGCACCGAGCATCTGACCGCTCGGTTCTGCGATGTCCTCGCGCACACCGATCGGATCCTGCTGATCGCGGCTGACGAGGCGGGCGCCGTCGTGGGCCTGCTCGGCGCCCGTAACGATGACATCGGCGTCATCGACGTGATGCCGGTGCTGCACATCACCCATCTGATGGTGATGCCGGGTCAGCGCCGCCGCGGCATCGGTCGCACGCTGCTGGCCGCCGCGGTGCATCTCGCCGAAGAGGCGGGCACCGAGCACGTCCTGGCCACCGCCGCGGCCGGCTCGCGGGAGGGCAACCGCTACCTGGCCCGCATCGGATTCGCCCCTCTCGTGCTGCAGCGCATCGCACCGACGAGCGTGCTGCGGCGCTCGCTCGGCCTGGGCGACGTCGCCGGCCGGATGGCCGTGCTGCGCCGGGCCCGGCTCGTCCGCGCCCAGCGCTCGGGCCTCGCCTCGCGCGCCATGGGCCGCGGCGCCTGATACACCGTCAACCCTGTCAGAGGCTGCACCTAGAGTGGCCAGCGTGAGTTCCCGCAACACGCTTCTGCTGCTCGACGGGCACTCGCTCGCGTATCGCGCGTTTTACGCGCTGCGCGAGGTCGAGATGTCGACGACCACCGGCCAGCCCACGAACGCCGTATTCGGCTTCACGTCGATGCTCATCAACCTGATGCGTGATGAGGAACCGACTCACGTCGCGGTGGCCTTCGACGTCTCCCGCAAGACGTTCCGGAGCGAGACCTTCGCCGGCTACAAGGCCGGCCGCAGCGAGACCCCTGACGACTTCCGCGGCCAGGTCAGCTTGATCCGCGAGGTGCTCGACGCGCTGCGCATCCCGACGATGATGGTCGAGGGTTTCGAGGCCGACGACGTCATTGCCACGATCACCACGCGGGCCGTCGATGCGGGCCTCGACGTGTTGATCTGTACCGGCGATCGCGACGCCCTGCAGCTCGTCAACGACCACGTCACCGTGCTGTACCCGAAGCGCGGCGTCAGCGAGATGACGCGCTTCACGCCGGAGGAGGTGCAGACCAAGTACGGGCTCTCACCGGCGCAGTACCCGGATTTCGCGGCACTGCGCGGCGACCCCAGCGACAATCTGCCGGGCATCCCCGGCGTGGGCGAGAAGACCGCGGCGAAGTGGATCCGTGAATACGGCTCGTTCCGTGAGCTCATCGACCATGTCGACACCGTCAAGGGCAAGGTCGGCGATGCGCTGCGCGAACACGTGGCCAGCGTCGAGCTCAACCGCCGCCTCACCGAACTCGTGCGCGACGTCGATGTCGACGTCGAGCTGGACGGCCTGGCGCGCCAGCAGTGGGACCGCGACGAAGTACACCGCCTGTTCGACGACCTGCAGTTCCGCGTGCTGCGCGAGCGACTGTTCGCCACGGTCGACGCCGCCGCGCCGGAAGCCGAAGAGGGCTTCGACGTCAGCTTTACCCGCCTCGGCGCCGACGACGTCGCGCAGTGGCTCGACGAGCACGCCCGCGACGGCTCGCGGGTCGGCGTCGCGTTCCGCGGTAGCTGGGGGCGCGGCACCGGCAATCTGAGCGGCATCGGGCTGGCCACGGCCGACGGCAGTGCCGCGTACCTGACACCCGAGATCCTGACGCCGGACGACGAGAAGGTGTTCGCCGCCTGGCTCGCCGATCCGGCAATCCCGAAGGCGGTCCACGACGTCAAGGGCCCGCTGCTAGCCCTCAAACAGCACGGCTGGATCCTCGACGGCGTCACCAGCGACACCCAGCTCGCGGCCTACCTGTTGCGCCCCGATACCCGCGCCTTCGACCTCGCCGATCTCGCGCTGCGCTACCTGCATCGCGAACTCCGCAGCAATGTCGAGGAATCCGGGCAGCTGACTCTGGACGGCGGTGTCGACGAATCGGACGACGCTCTAGCCGAGGTCGAGACGGTGCACGCCAGTGCCGCCAAGGATCTCGGCGACACCTTCGACGCCGAGCTCGAAACCAGCGGGGCGACGGGCCTCCTCACCGACATGGAACTGCCGCTCGCGTACGTGCTCGCCGACATGGAGGCCGTCGGCATCGCGGTCGACACCGATGCCCTGCTGGCGTTGCAGGCCGAGCTGGGCGCCAACGTGAAGGTCGTCGAGCAGGACGCCCACACCCAGGTGGGGCGCGAGTTCAACCTCGGCTCGCCGAAGCAGCTGCAGGAGATCCTCTTCGACCAGCTGGGACTGCCCAAGACGAAGCGGATCAAGACCGGCTACACCACCGACGCCGATTCCCTCGCCGACCTCTACGTGAAGACCCAACACCCCGTGCTGGAGTTGTTGCTGCGCCACCGCGAGGTCGCCCGGCTCAAGTCCGTGGTCGACGGGCTGCTGCCGTTGATCGACGATCATGGCCGCATCCACACCACGTTCAACCAAACCATCGCGGCCACCGGTCGGCTGTCCTCCACCGACCCGAACCTGCAGAACATCCCGGTGCGAACGGCCGAGGGCCGGCGCATCCGCGAGACCTTCATCGTCGGCAACGGTTACGAGTCGCTGATGACGGCCGACTACAGCCAGATCGAGATGCGGATCATGGCCACGCTCTCGCAGGACGAGGGCCTGCGTACGGCGTTCAACACCGGCGAGGATCTGCACACGTTCGTGGCCTCCCGGGCCTTCGACCTGCCGCCGGACCAGATCGATGCCGAGCT
>JAOPVG010000508.1 GCA_025966255.1 Jatrophihabitans sp. | reverse complement strand
TCCGCGCGATCTTGGCCAGCCGGGACGAGGTGGCCCCGACCTCGGCCGATGCGGCAGCGACGTCGGCGAGCAGCATGCGATCACCTTTCCACGGCGGTACGACAGCCGAGCGTCAACCGGCTCGCCGGCTTGCGGTTCGCCGCAGCGAGGTCCTCGCGCTGCAGATACTCGAGCAGCTCGCGCGACAGCGGGGTCTATTGCGACGAACCTGATCCACCGACGACTGTGCACACCCGCTGCGTGCGCGGCCCCGGGGTCGCGATCATTCCGGGTCGTCCCCGACGACGGTTCCGCCGGCAACGATGGCCAGGGCCGGGTGCGCCAGTGCCGCCTGCTCGATCTGGTGCTCGTCCCGGTCGGGGTTGCCGATCGGGATGAGCAGCCCGGCCAAGGCCGCGAACAAGAGGATCAGCGCCAGCATCGCGAAGCTGACCACGTAGCCGGACTCCTTGGGCAGTCCGTCCGACCTCAGCTGGGTCGTCACGATGCTCGCGACGACGGCGGCACCGACGGAGCCGCCGATCGTGCGGATGTTCGCGTTCATCCCGCTCGCCACACCCGTCTGATGCGAGGGCACGACGTCGACGATGATGTTCGACATCGCCGAGAAGGCGAGGCCGAAACCGGTGCCCATCAGCGTCATCGCCACCGAGATCTCCCACACCTGGCTGTGCGCGAAGGCGAGTATCGCGAACGGCGCGACGCTGACGGCAGACCCGGCGATCAGCACCGCCCGGGCGCCGAACCGGATCGACAGCGGCCCGGAAAGCTGACCGAACACGAACATCGTCACCGCCATCGGCAACACGATCAGCCCCGACTCCGTGACGCTCGCCCCGAACCCGTACCCGGCCGACCTTGGCGTCTGCAGGAACTCCGGCAGGAACGCGAAGACGGTGTACAGGCCGGCCCCGAACAGGAACGCCACCAGGTTCGTCGACCACACCGCCGGCGCCCGCAACATCCGCATGTCGATCAACGGCTGGTCGGACCGCAGCTCCACTCGGGCCCAGGCCACGGCCATGACCACCGCGGCGACGAGCAAGCCGATCACGGACAGCGAGGTCCAGCCCCAGCTCGGCGCTTCGCTGATCGCGAGCAGCAGCGCCACCAGCCAAGCCGAGAGCAGGATCGCGGCCGCCCAGTTCACCTTTCCCGGCGACCGGACCGGCGACTGCGGCACGACGAAGTGCGTAGCGACGGCAGTGCCGGCGACCATGATGCCGGGAATCCAGAACAGCCAGTGGTAGTCGAGCGCGTTCACGATCGGCCCGGCCAGCACCAATCCGGCGCCGCCGCCGACCGCGAGCAGGGCGGCCACGGTGCCCACGGCACCGGGCACCTTCTCGCGCGGGAACTCGTCGCGGATGATGCCGAACGCCAACGGGATCACGCCGCCGCCGACGCCCTGAATCGCCCGCGCGACGATCATCAGACCGATCGACGTGGAGACGGCGGCGAGCGCCGAGCCCACGGCCAGGACGGCCAGGACCGCGACGAGCACCCGCCCCTTGCCGACCATGTCGCCGACCCGTCCGATGATCGGCGTGAACACCGACGCCGAGAGCAGGTAGGCCGTCAGCACCCAGGTGATCGTCGCCTGGTCGGTGTGCAGGTCGGTCTGCAGCAACGGCAGCACCGGCGAGACCAGCGACTGCAGCAACGAATAGGCACTCGTGCCGACTGCGAGCACGACGTAGGTCGCCCGGTACGAAGTCCGGGACTCGACCGCGGTCATGCGCTGCCGTTCAGCAGGACCCGAGCAGGCGGTCCAGCACGCGCACGCCGAACTTGAGACCGTCGATCGGCACCCGCTCGTCGATGCCGTGGAACAACGCCATGAAGTCGAGATCGGCGGGTAGCAACAGCGGCGAGAAGCCGAAGCAGCGCAGACCGAGTGTCGAGAACGACTTGGCATCGGTGCCGCCGCTCATCAGGTACGGCAGCGGGATCGCGCCCGGGTCCTCCGCCTTCAGCGCCGCCGACATCGCGTCGACGAGCGCGCCGTCGAACGACGTCTCGACCGCGATGTCGCGCACCTCGAACTCCCGCTCGACGTGCTCGCCCAACAGTTCGTCGATCGTGTCGAGCAGGGCCTGCTCCTGGCCGGGGAGGAAGCGGCAGTCGATCGTGGCCTCGGCCGTGGACGGGATGACGTTGGCCTTGTAGCCGGCCTGCAGCATCGTCGGGTTGGCGGTGTTCTGGATCGTGGCGCCGAGCATGCGGGCCGCGCCGCCGATGAGGGGCAGCCACTGCTCGGGCTGGTCGGGGTCGAGGTCCTGGCCGAGCACCTCGCCGATCCCTCGGATCAGCGCCCGCACGGTGTCGGTGATGACGATGGGCCAGTCGTAGTTCCCGATCCGGGAGACCGCGTCGGCGAGGTGGGTCACCGCGTTGTCCTTGTTGATCATCGAGCCGTGTCCGGGCGCGCTCTTGGCGCGCAGACGCAGCCAGTCGATGCCTTTCTCGGCGGTCTGCACGGCGTAGATGCGGGCCTGCTCGTTCAGCGAGATGCTGTAGCCGCCGACCTCGCTGATCGCCTCGGTGCAGTCGGCGAACAGATCAGGGTGGTTGTCGACGAGGTAGTGCGCACCTTTCCGGCCGCCGGCCTCCTCGTCGGACACGAAGGCGAGCACGACGTCGCGAGGCGGCCGCTGGCCCGTCCGCGCCCAGTCCCGCACGAGCGCGAGCACCATCGCGTCCATGTCCTTCATGTCGATCGCGCCGCGGCCCCAGACGAAGCCGTCCTTCACCTCGCCGCCGAACGGGTCGACCGTCCACTCGCCGGCGTCGGCGGGCACGACATCGAGGTGTCCGTGGATGAGCAGCGGCGGCCGCGCGGAATCGGTGCCCTCGATGCGCGCGACGGTGGACGCCCGGCCCGGCTCGGACTCGATGATCTGGGACGAGATGCCGACTTCGTCGAGCTTCTCCGCGACCCATTCGGCGGCCGGCCGCTCAGGATGGGTGGGGTTGGACGTATTGATGCGGATGAGATCGACGAGCAGGTCAGCGACCTCGTCCTGCGCGGTGATCTTCTGTTCCGAGACGGAGCTCATGCCACGTTCCTACCAGGCGACGCGAGGCGGTGGTGCGGCGCAGCAGGTGGCGCTCCGACCGATCAACCGACCATGCGCGGAAGATCAGGCGGCGCGTCGGCCGCGACGACCGCCGAGGACCACCACCGCAGCCACGCCAACGGCGCAGATGCAGGTGAGCGCGATGAGGATCAGCTCCGGGCTGCCCGGCTGAATGGCGCGGGCAACGAGGGTCGACGGAGGCACGGACTTCCGGGTATTCGATGTCGTCGTCGACCTGGGCCGGGGCGGCGGTGTCTTGATGGTGACGGGCGGAGCGCCGCCCGCGGAGTTCGCGGGTTGGGCGGGGGCGGTGATCACGTCTGTGCGGGTGCTCGGGCCGGT
>JAOPVG010000505.1 GCA_025966255.1 Jatrophihabitans sp. | reverse complement strand
GGGCTACGTTTCCGTAGCTGGTGATCAACCTGGTCCCCCACCGATGGAGAGCTACATGAGTCGAACGCTCAAGGTCGCCGCCGCACTGATCTTTGCGGCTGGCATGTCTCTGTCGACCGATCAGGTCACGGCCGCCGCAACGACCGCCCATACGTACAAGAACTGCACGGACCTGCATCGCGCGTACCGGCATGGTGTCGGGAAGGTTGGGGCACACGATCACGTCACCAGTGGTAAACCGGTCACCAACTTCACTCGCAGCAACGCGCTCTACGCGGCGAACAAGAAGAGCGACCGCGACCACGACGGGATCGCGTGCGAGGCGCGTTGACCTCGGTCACCCCGGCCAGATTCAGGTGTGTGGTCATGATCCCGGGCCGGAACGCCCTCCCTTGACCCGGCGATGAACGGGTACACCCACAGACGCAGCTCATCCAGTCCGGCCACATCGTGGGCCGGGCTGCGAACCTGAGGGCAGTGGCCTGGGCGGGTACCCGAGCCCGTAGCCTCATCGGCTGGGAGATGTCGGACCACTTTGCCGGAGGTAGACCGAATGTCGCCATGTCCTTACTCTGCGCTGCCCGCGGAGGCCGGGATGGTGCCGCAAGACGACGAAGACGACCGGTCGGAGGTCGACCTCGACGAGGCGCGCGCATGGCTCGAGATGTTCTTCACCGAGAAACCGCGGCGGCGGAGTGACTTCGAGACGAGGTGGGCGGAAGTCAAAACCGAGGTGGCGCTCACCGGTAGCTATACCCAGACGTTCGCCGAGATTGAATGGGGCGCTCGAGTCGCGTGGCGGCAGTCGGTGCGGTGCATCGGTCGTGGACGCTGGCAGTCCCTGGTCGTGCGCGACGCCCGCCACGCGCGCACCATCGACGAGGTCGCCCAGGAGCTGACCGAGCACCTGCGGTTCGCGACGAACGAGGGCCGGATCCGGTCGACGATCACGGTGTTTCGGGCCGACGGCCCCAACGGGCCTCGGGTAGTTGTCGCAAACGATCAGCTGGTGCGCTACGCCGGCTATTCGCAGCCGGACGGTTCGATAGTGGGCGACCAGCGGTACGCGGGATTCACCAGCATGCTCCGGGACATGGGCTGGCGACCGCCGGCCCAGCCATCTCGCTTCGATGTGCTGCCGTGGCTCATCAAGACCTCCGACGAGCGGCCCCGCATCGTCCCGGTTCCTCCGGCGGCCGTCCTCGAAGTTTCAATCACCCATCCGACGCTGCCGTGGTTCGCGGAGCTGGGGCTTCGGTGGCACGCGGTACCGACGATCAGCAACATGCGCTTGCGAATCGGCGGGTTGGACTATTCCTGTGCCCCCTTCAACGGCTTCTATCTGGCGGACGAGATCGCCACGCGCAACTTCGGCGACGCCGACCGGTACGACCAACTGGCCTTGGTCGGCCAGCGCATGGGCCTCGACACCGGCTCCGACACCAACTTCTGGCAGATGCGCGCGGCCGTCGAACTCAACACCGCCGTGCTGCACTCGTTCCGCGCGGCCGGCGTGCGGATGGCCGAGCCAGCGGCGGAGTCGGCGCTGATGGCCGAGTTCGCTCGGCGTGAGGAGAGCGCCGGGCGCCGCGTCTTTGGCGACTGGTCGTGGATCAACGGCCACCTGGGTTCGGTGTTCGGCCCGTCCTGGCACCGCTACTACGACACCGAGGAACCGAACCCCAATTTCTGGCTGGACCCCGCCCGGACCGCTGAGCCAAGGCTGCCCTGAAGCTGTCGCCCCGTTGGAAAGGCGCAGCTGATCTTCTAGGCCGCGACCTCGTACTGGTCGAAGTGGATCTTGTCGGCGGGAACCCCGGCTTCGGTGAGATTTTGGACGGTTGCGGCGATCATCGGGTCGGGGCCGGCGACCAGGACCTCAACCCCCAACCCCGCCCAGTTCGCAAGCGGCGGTACCACCGTCTCCACGCGGCCGCGGTATCCGGCATAGCTCGGGTCGTCGGAGACAACACCGAACACCTGCACGGCCTCCATGCGGGCCCGAGCCTGGATGAGCTGGTTGAGCTGGCCAACTGGGTAGATGTCGTCGCGGTTGCGGCCGCCGACGAAGGCGTATACCGGTCTCTGGTCCGGCCAGTCGAGAATCGACTCGACCACTGCCGTGATCGGCGCGGCTCCCGTACCGGAGGAGACGCAGAGCAGCCCACCGGGCACGGTGCCAGGTTCGACGACGAGGTCGTTGCCGCGCGGCGGGCCGAGCCGCAACCGGTCGCCGACCCGGGTGTGCATGACGAGCGCGGCCGAGACGCCGGTGGCACCGACCGAACGCACGTGGATGTCGAAGGTGTTGTCCGCCCGCGGCGCGCTGGCGATCGACATCTGGCGCCACTCTTTGGCCCGCGTGGCCAGCTCAACCGTCAGGTATTGGCCCGGGCGGAACGCGTACGGCGCGTCAGGCTGAATGCGGACCACTGCGAAGTCCTGCAACACGCGATGGTGTTCGACGACTCGCGCGGACCAAGACGCCGGCTCGCTCAGCGAGCGCATCGCACCATCGATCATCACCGAGGCGAGCCGGGTGTAGCTGCCGAGGATCGCCGCCTCGTAACGCGGACGCCACTGCGGGCCGGCGAGGGTCTTCCACGTGCTCACGAGCGCCGCCCCGGCGACCTCGTACTGGCGGGGTTCCACGTCGAACTTGCGGTGATCGGCGCCGAGCTGTTGGAGGTGGATGGTCATCGCCTCCGGGTCGTCGGCGAGCACCCACTGGATGAGGGCCTTCCCGAAATCCTGCCGCTGCCGGCTCATCTGCGAAGGGAACATGAACATCGCGTCGGGGAGGCGCACGAACAGCTCGGCATAGAACGTAGATACGAATGTGTCGGCCCGGTCACTGACCAACGCCCACGCCTCCTGCAGATCCTCCCGGTCGTATGAGAGGTGGCGGGTGAGCAGGCCGGGGGCATCGTAGGGCCGCGGCTGGGGCTGGACGACGGCCGGCTGGTAGAAGGCGGGCAGCTCGGGATCGGGTAGCCGACGCTCGGCCGAGCCCACGACGAGGGTGCTGTTGTTGTCGGCCGGGGCTGGACGGGGCCGCGGCTCGCTTGCCGGGCTGGCGGCCTTGTCTGCGAACCCGGGGGAGTCGCGGAATCCGACGTCCTCCGGCCGACCAACTGGATCCGTGTTCTTGCCGAACAACCAGCGCGCGATTCTCTGGC
>JAOPVG010000415.1 GCA_025966255.1 Jatrophihabitans sp. | reverse complement strand
GAGGTCCCCCGGAAATCCGAGGGACCTCGACCGCTTGTGGCGGGTGTTGGGTTTGAACCAACGTAGGCTGAGCCGGCGGTTTTACAGACCGCTCCCTTTGACCACTCGGGCAACCCGCCTTGTACCGAATGCGTTCCGGCAACGGCACGGAAGTTTACCCGACCAGCTTCGGGGTCGATCCCGTCAGGGTTCGCGCCGCCCTCCGCTACGGTCGGGGGCGAGCACCGAGCCTGCAGGAGGTAGTACATCATGGCCGATCCGTCCTTCGACATCGTCAGCAAGATAGACCGCCAGGAGGTCGACAACGCTCTGAATCAGGCCGCCAAGGAGCTTTCCCAGCGCTTCGACTTCCGGGGCGTCAACGCGACCGTCGAGTGGTCCGGCGAGCTCGGCATCACGATCAAGGCCGACACCGAGGAACGCGCGAAGGCGGCCCTCGAGGTCTTCAAGGAGAAGCTCGTCAAGCGGTCGATCTCGATGAAGGCGCTGGACGCCGGGGAGCCGCACTCGTCCGGGAAGATCTACGTGATCTCCGGGACGCTGCGCCAGGGCATCGACCGCGATCATGCCCGCGAGATCGTCAAGCTCATCAAGGACGAGGGGCCCAAGGGCGTACAGGCCGCGATCCAGGACGATCAGGTGCGGGTGTCGGGCAAGAAGAAGGACTCTCTCCAGGACGTGATGGCGCTGCTGAAGAACGCCGACCTCGAGGGTCCGCTGCAGTTCACGAACTACCGGTAGGTCGCCGCCGGCCACCGTCCGCGTTCGGCGGAACGCGATCCCGCTGGGTCAGCTGACTTCGGTCAGTGCCGCCGTCGCCACGTCGAACACGAAGCCGCGCACGTCGTCGCGGTAGGGGATCCACCCGCAGTTGCGCACCGTCGCGACCGAGCGCCGCGTGTCCTCGTAGAGGTCGGTGAATCCCTGGACCCGCCACGGCGGCTCTTCGCCGGTCTCGTCGGTGAGGTCGCGGCGGAACGCGTTGTCGTCGAAGCCGTCCATCCCGCACTCGGTGTGGTGGATGATCACGACCTCACGGGTGCCGAGCGAGCGCTGGCTCAGCGCCAGGGAGCGGAGGACGTCGTCGGTCGGGATGCCGCCGGCGTTGCGGATCAGGTGGGCGTCCCCGATCTCGAGCCCGAGGGCGCCGAACAGATCCAGCCGCGAGTCCATGCAGGCGATGACGGTGAGGCGCAACTTCGGGCGCAGCGGGCGCGGCCCAGGGAAGCGCGCGGCATATTCCTCGTTGGCGTGCACCAGGTGGTCGATGGCCGACATGCGCGCGAGTCAACCAGACGCCGCCTCGGGGGCTGCGTCCCGTCCCAGGGAACGCGGGGTGCCGTCCCACGCGTTCACCCCATATGCACGGCGTACGCAACGGACTCAAGACGGCGGTCCTCTTCGGGCTCCTCGGTGCCCTGTTCGTTCTCATCGGCGGCGTCATCGCCGGCCGGTCGGGCCTCATCATCGGCTTCGTCCTGGCCGTCGGCGTCAACGCGTTCAGCTATTTCAACTCGGATCGCATCGCGCTGCGGTCCGTGGCCGCCCGCCCGGTCGGTGAGGCCGAGCAGCCGGTGATGTACCGGATCGTCCGCGAACTCGCCACCAGCGCCCGTCAACCGATGCCTCGGCTCTACGTCTCGCCGACCCCCCAGCCGAACGCCTTCGCGACCGGCCGCAACCCCCGCCACGCGGCGGTCTGCGCCACCGAGGGCATCCTGCAGATGCTCAACGAGCGCGAGCTGCGCGCAGTGCTCGCCCACGAGCTGAGCCACGTCTACAACCGGGACATCCTGATCTCCTCGGTCGCCGGCTGCCTCGCTGCGGGCATCACCATGCTGGCGTATTTCGCGATGTTCTTCGGCGCCGGCGACGACCGCGACCGCAACCCGTTCGCCGAGCTGTTGATGGTCTTCCTCGGCCCGCTGGCGGCCTCCCTGATCCAGCTGTCGATCAGCCGCGCCCGCGAATACCAGGCCGACGAGTCGGGTGCCCAACTGTCGGCCGATCCGCTCGCGCTCGCCTCGGCACTACGCAAGATCGAGGCCGGGACCGAGATGGTGCCGCTGACGAAGACGCCGCGGCTCGCGACCACGAGCCACATGATGATCGCCAACCCGTTCGGCCGGGCCCGGACCCTGTTCTCCACGCACCCGCCGATGGAGGCTCGCATCGAGCGGCTCGTACAGATGGCTAAGTCGGACCCCCGCTACCTGCACTGACTCCGCAAACCGGTCCCGGTGAGCACGAGCGGGCGCTGGTGCGTCAGTAAGCGGCGGCGGACTGCCAGCGGAACGAGGCCATCAGGCGCTCGACGCGCTGGCCCAACTCGTCGGCGAGGTCGTCCTGCAGCACGAACTCGGCGAGCAACGCCAGCCGCTGGCCGGGCGCCGGCATCACGAAGCGACGCGTTCCCGGGGTCTGGTCGAGGTCGAGGAGCTCGTGCGCGGCGGCACCGGGCACGACCTCGCGGATCGCGAGATCCTCGTCAACGTCGATGATGCCGACGGTGAGCGCGCCGGTGGCTTCCCGGATGTCATCCTCGATCACCATCGTGCTGAGCACTGCGAGCAACGGGGCACCGGCGACGTCTTCGGGCAACCCTGCTTCGGTCGGGCTGACAACCATCCACTCGCGGCAGTCCATCTCGAACGCCGGTAGCACCAGGTCCGCCATGACAGCTCCTTCGGACTTCGGTCGCGCCTGTTCCCCGCCACGTGGGTCTACCCGTATCAGTGGGTCATATCACGATCCGGAAGAACGGGCCAAATCCGGCACGGCAACTTTGTCGGGTGCCAGTGAGCGATCCCACGAGCATCGCTAGGCGAGCCTACGTAGAATGAACAGGTTGCGATGAGTCCAGTTACAGGTATGTGTCGCGCCGCTCCGATGCCGGGAGGCAGTCACCCGCATGGCCAAGAACGTCGAGCAACTGGATCAGGTTGTGATCCGCATAGCCGGGGACTCCGGCGACGGCATGCAACTTACCGGTGACCGATTCACGCAGGAAACCGCGGTCTTCGGCAACGATCTCGCCACCTTCCCGAACTTCCCCGCCGAGATCCGCGCGCCTCAGGGCACGCTGGCCGGCGTCTCATCCTTCCAGCTGCACTTCGCCGATCACGACATCCTGACCGCGGGCGACCGGCCCGACGTCCTGGTCGCGATGAATCCGGCGGCGCTGAAGGCCAACATCGGCGACCTGCCCAAGGGCGCCACCCTGATCGTCGACACCCACGACTTCACCTCCCGGGCGCTGGCGCGGGTTGGCTGGAGCACGAACCCGATCGAGGACGGCGCGCTCGAGGGGTTCAACGTCCACGCCGTCGACCTCACCCAGCTCACGCTCGACGCGCTCGCCGGCACCGAGCTGTCCCGCAAGGACGCCGGCCGCAGCAAGAACATGTTCGCGCTGGGGCTGCTTTCGTGGATGTACTCGCGGCCGACGGAGGGGACGATCAACTTCGTCCGGACGAAGTTCGCGAACAAGCCGGAGATCGCCGAAGCCAACATCACCGCGTTCAAGGCGGGCTGGAACTTCGGCGAGACCACCGAGGCGTTCGGCGTCTCCTACGAGGTGAAGCCGGCGAAGGTCGCGGCCGGCACGTACCGCAACATCAGCGGCAACACCGCCCTCGCCTACGGGCTGATCGCTGCGGCGCAGCGCGCCGGGCTGCCGCTGTTCCTGGGCGCGTACCCGATCACCCCGGCGTCGGACATCCTGCACGAGCTGTCCAAGCACAAGCGCTTCGACGTACGGACCTTCCAGGCCGAGGACGAGATCGCCGGCATCGGCGCGTCCCTGGGCGCAGCGTTCGGTGGCGCGCTCGCGGTCACCACGTCGTCCGGCCCGGGTATCGCGCTCAAGGGCGAGACGATCGGCCTCGCGGTGTCGCTCGAACTGCCGTTGATCATCTGCGACATCCAGCGCGGCGGCCCGTCGACCGGCCTGCCCACCAAGACCGAGCAGTCCGACCTGCTGCAGGCGATGTTCGGCCGCAACGGCGAGGCGCCGGTGCCGATCGTGGCGCCGCAGTCACCCGGTGACTGCTTCGGCGCCGCGGTCGAGGCCGCCCGCATCGCGCTCACCTACCGCACGCCGGTGTTCCTGCTGTCCGACGGCTACCTCGCCAACGGCTCCGAGCCGTGGGCCGTCCCGTCGGTCGACGAG